>JASEGA010000001.1 GCA_030018315.1 bacterium
GTGTGTGTTCTCTGGAAAGCCAATCCCATAATTCCCTTTATTTTGTATCGTTTATAGAGTCGTCTTGTATGTCTGTATGAGAGTCCGAGTTCTAAAGAAGCCTGGTATAGGGTCATCTTTTTTTGCTTCACTTCTATGAATATCTCAAATCTTTTCACAGCTTTTTCTGTGAGCTTTGGCCAAAAGTCTTGCATATGTCCTCCTTTCGGCCAAAGAATATACCATATTTTCAGCGATAGAGGACATTTTACCTGAAAAATAAAAGAGGACATTTTTGCTGAAAAGTAACAATAAAAAAATTTTCTTGACATTTATAACTGCGAAGTGTATAATCTATACCTATAGGAAGGGGGGTGAAAATATGAAAAGGCTAAGTGTAGCCACTGTCGCCTTTTATATAGGTGTCATTTCATTGATTGTAGCTGTATTTGCTCGTGCTCTTCGCATTGATATACTTGGAATATGGCCTTCAAATATCATCCATTTTGCTAATGCTTGGTTTTTAATCTGTCTCATTTGCTACCTCCACGCAATCTATCTAAAATTTGGTGAGAAAAAAGAATAAGTAGAGAGATAATTCTCAAGATGGATTCGTCTCGTCGTAGTCGATAGAGACAGATTAAGGTTGTTGATTTAGCAACAGGATTTTAAAAGGAGTATTCCGAATCAGATAAGAGATGCATATTCCCTATATGCACTCTTTTTAATCCTACCTTTTTTGCAATTTTTAATGCAGCCTCAGCGTGGGCTCTGCTTGTTCTGGGCAGATCACTCATTAGAAAGCAAGGTGAAAAAGCAAGTAGAGAGTAAGGGATATCTGGGTTTAACGAAGCAATAAATTGAGCAATATTACTTACTTCTTGCGTATCAACATACCCTGGGACAAGGAGAGTAGATGCTATAAGGAATGGTGTGGTAGGTTTGTCATAGGTTAGTGATGCAAGGTTAGCAAAGTTAGTAAAAGTTTGTTTATTTGTAACTCCACACAAAGCAAAATTTAGTCTCTCATCAAAAGCCTTCAAGTCAAACTTTATACAGCCACCTGACTCAAACGATATTTTTGCTATTTTAGACAGTAATTTGGGGTTCAAACTGCCGTTCGTCTCCAAACATATCCGAATCCCCTTCTTTAATGCAAGTTCAGATGTTTTAACAACATGCTGAATTTGAGGTGTTGGGTCGCCTCCAAAGTAACAGATACAATAAGTTTCTGGGTCAATATTACTTGCAAGCTGTTCAGGTTTTATCTCTTTTCCCAACCCTTGACGGAAATGCCAATTCTGGCAAAATAAACAATCAAAGTTACATGCTCTGTAAAAGACAGCGAGATTCTTATATCCATAAGCTAAATTACCCGGACATACCCAGTCTGCAACACAGTTTGTTGGCAGTGAATCAAAATACCAGTCAAGGAATCCGTAGCCACGGCTTACAAGTTTACCATTTCTATTCTCTTTGATTTTGCAATACCCATGCCCTCCAGCATAAATCTCGCATTTATTTACACATTGAGTGCATTTTACCAATTTACGTCCAGTTTTAAGTGAAGTAGACACTACTCCTTTATCAAATCCAAATGACTTTCTTACATTTTGGTGTACTTCTTCAATCTTTGGTTTCACTCTTTTCCAATCTCTTTTTATACAATTAAGACACACCCCTAAGGTTTCAGAAATAGTAGATGAGCTCTTTTTACAGTTTACACAAGTACCCACGATGTTTTAATTATAATACAATTGTTCTTTTAAGTCAATGGGTTTGAGAAGAAAAAATTGACAAACAATATTTTAGAGATATAATTTTTATTAAGATGTGGCTTGTAAGTATTGAATCTAAATTTTCAGCTGCCCATCAATTAAAAGGATATCCGGGTGAATGCAGTGGTGTTCACGGCCATAATTTTAAAGTGAAAGTCACAGTTGAAGCAGCTGTGCTTAAAAGTGTAGGTTTTGGGATGGACTTTAGAAAGTTAAATAAGATTCTCAATGAGATAATTAAAAGATTAGACCATAAAAATTTAAATGAACTACCCGAATTTGGAGCTGTCAATCCTACAGCTGAAAATATTGCAAAACTTATATGGACTGAGTTGAAACCCAAAATCAAAAAGTCTATCAAACTAAAAGAAGTCCAAATTTGGGAATCTGATACTAATTCAGTAACTTATTATGAAAGTTAATGAGATATTTAAGTCAATCCAAGGGGAGTCTATATTTCAAGGGCTTCCCTGTATTTTTGTGCGACTTACTGGCTGCAACTTACGTTGCTCCTATTGTGATACTAAATATGCATATGAAGAGGGAGATGAAATTTCAGTAGATGAAATTATCTGTGAAATAGGGAAATACGATTGTAAGCTTATCGAAATTACTGGAGGCGAGCCTCTATTACAGCCAGAAGTTTATGATTTAAGTTATAAGCTATTAGCACTGGACTATAAGATACTGGTTGATACAAACGGTTCTATACCTGTGGAAAGATTAGCTCCTGAGATAATTAGGATACTAGACATAAAGTGCCCAGGTTCTGGGATGTCAGATAGGATGTACTGGGATAATCTTAAAAATTTGAGGCACACAGACGAAATAAAGTTTGTTTGCTCTGACAAACAAGATTATGAATGGGCAAAATCTATTGTTAAAAAGTATTCACTACCTGAGAAAGTAGATGTTGTTTCATTTTCACCAGCTTTTGGTAGAATTTCACCTGCATCACTCGCTGAATGGATAATGGTGGACAACTTAAATGTCCGTCTGCAATTACAGCTCCATAAATATATAGGACTCAAATGAAGGATTTAGCTATAGTTCTTGTCTCTGGCGGCATTGATAGCTGTGTAACAGCAGCTATAACAAATAAAGAATATGAACTCGCCTTTTTACATATAAATTATGGACAAAGGACACAGACTCGTGAACTTAAAGCATTTAACGATATTGCCAATTTTTACAAAGTTAAACATAGACTTATTTGTGAGTTAGAGCACTTTAAAAGAATAGGCGGTTCAAGTTTGATTGACTTACAAATGGAAGTTCCAATTGCTGATTCAAACTATGAAGGCAGGTCAGGAGACCTGCCTCTACTCATTCCTGCCAAAATTCCTTCAACTTATGTCCCATTTCGGAATGCAAATCTACTTGCTGTTGCAGTCTCTTGGGCAGAGGTGATTGGAGTTCACAAGATATTTATTGGGGTAGTTGAAGAAGATACCCCTGGGTATCCGGATTGTAGGAAAGAATTTTATGAAATATTTAATAAAGTTATTAAGATAGGAACTAAGCCAGATAGCCATATAGAGATAGTGACCCCAATAATTGGGCTGCATAAATATGAGGTTATAAAGAAGGGGATAGAACTTAATGCTCCAATTCACTTAACTTGGTCTTGTTATAGGGAACAGAAATTAGCTTGTGGTAACTGTGATTCTTGCATTCGTAGACTTAGAGCATTTAAACTTGCAGGAATTAGTGACCCAATATCATATGCGTGACCTACAAAATGAGAGAGATACAAGAAAATTCATGATAGATAAAGTAGGAATTAAAAACTTAAAATATCCGATAAGAGTCTTTGACAAGAGAGAGATAGAACAACATACTGTAGCTAATATTAATATGTATGTATCACTTCCTCGTGAGTTTCGTGGCACTCATATGAGCAGATTCATTGAAATTCTTAATAAATACAAGGATACAATTGCTATGAAAAATATGAAGTCTATTCTAAACGATATAAGGGAGAAATTTAATGCAGAGTCGTCGCATCTTGAGATAGAATTTCCTTATTTTATTGAGAAAGAAGCACCTGTTTCTCATGCAAGAAGTCTAATGGAATACGAGTGTAAATTTATATGCTCACTTTCTAAACAAGAGGGCTTTCATTTTACACTTGGGGTAGCGCTTCCGATAGCTACACTTTGTCCTTGTTCTAAGGAACTTGTGAAGAAAGGGGCACATAATCAGAGGGGTAAGATGAAGGTATTTATTAGGTCGCATGGCTTCTTCTGGATTGAAGACCTCGTGTCACTTGTTGAGGGCTGTGCCTCTACTTCACTTTATTCATTGTTAAAAAGAGAGGATGAGCGTTTTGTTACTAAGTATGCCTACGACCATCCTGTGTTTGTTGAGGATGTAGTTCGTAATGTAGCAAAGAAATTAAATAAAGAGAAAGAAATAATATGGTACTCAGTTGAGATAGAGAGTTACGAGAGTATCCATAATCACGATGCTTATGCATTTATTGAGAAGAAATAATGCCTGCTAATTTACCACCCCAATATTACGAAGCTGAAAGACGACTGAAGTCAGCCGAAGGTCCACTTGAAAAGATTGAAATCCTCCGTACTATGCTTGCTATAATGCCACACCATAAAGGGACTGATAAGCTACAAGCAGACATTAGGGCAAAAATTGCTAGACTAAACAAAGAGATGCAAAAAAAGCATGTTATAAGCAGATATACTTACTATATAGAAAAAGAAGGAGCAGCTCAGTGTTTGCTTATTGGATTACCTAATTCAGGTAAGTCTCAACTATTGTCAGTGCTTACTCGTGCTACTCCTGAAGTGGCACCGTATCCATTCACTACCACCAAGCCTATAGTAGGGATGATGCCATTTGAGAATATACAAATACAGCTTGTAGATACACCAGCTATAAACCATGAGTTTATGAAAAAGTGGCTTAAGAATTTAATGACTTCTGCTAACCTTATTTTACTTATAGTGGATTTAAGTGATAATAATATAATAGATGGACTTGATTTAATTATGAAGGGATTGGAAGAGAAGATGATTAAAATTTTAGCCCCAACACTATCTGATATTGGATATATTCACAAAAAAGTGCTCATTGTTGGGAACAAAAAAGACTTACAAAATACCGCTGCAAACTTTGACTACTTGAGGTTGCACCTCTTAAACAAGAATTTTGGAACAATACTTCCTATAGTAGCTGTTTCTGCTGAAACAAAAGAAGGATTACAGGAGTTAAAGAGTCAAATTTATAAGTCATTAGATATTATTAGGGTGTATAGTAAGGAGCCGGGTGAGAAGCCCGATTTAACTGACCCTATTGTCTTAAGTAAAGGGAGTACAGTTATTGATGCTGCTATAGCTATCCATAAAGATTTTGCTAACAAGTTAAAATACGCAAGACTTTGGGGGTCAAATAAATTTGATGGTCAAAGAGTAGAAAGAAACTACTTATTAAAAGATGGTGACATTATAGAGTTTCATATTTAAGGGCAAGGAGGTACACTCCCTCGCCCTTAAGAACCCTACTCCCCAAGAGGAGTGATGTAGGGCGAGGCTTTAGCCTCGCTAAAAGTGATGATGAATTTTGAACATTACTCACCTACCAAAATAATATTTGGAACAGGCAAACTTAAAAAGTTAGCAGAGTTTTTACCATCTCATCTAAAAAGAGTCCTTATAGTCACAGGTAAGCGCTCATCTAAAGAAAACGGCTCACTCTCTTCACTTCAAACTTCTCTTAGAAAGCTTAACCGACTGTACTTTTTATTTGATGGAGTAGAACAAAATCCGAGCACTCAAACTGTGGATAAAGGAACTTATGTTGCAAGAAAAGAAAAAGTTGATGCTGTAATTGGACTTGGAGGCGGTAGTCCAATGGATGTTGCTAAATGCATTGCTCTGCTCACAAACAATGCAGGCAAAATAGAAGATTATATAGGAGGAAAGGAGCCTCAAAACACACCTGTTCCCATTATAGAAATACCTACTACTGCTGGAACTGGCTCTGAAGTGACCCAATATGCAGTACTTACAAATCCCAAGTCTTACACTAAAGCTGGGTACTCAAATTCTTACCTTTTTCCATCAATTGCTATACTTGACCCGGAGCTCACAATTTCAATGCCATACAAAGTCACTGTGAATACAGGTATAGATGCACTTACTCATGCAATTGAGGGCTACCTGTCAACTCAAGCAACCCCAATCTCAGATACACTTGCACTTGAGTCTATCAAGATAATAAAGGAATATCTTCCAAAAGTGGCTGTAAATGGAAAAGATATAATGGCAAGAACCCATATGCTTTATGGCTCTATGGTTGCTGGTTTAGTGATAGCACAAACAAAGACTATAATATTACATGCACTCGGCTACCCACTTACTACATTTTATAATATACCACATGGGAGAGCAAATGGTGCTTTACTACCTTATGTTTTGGAATTCTTGAAAGATGTACAAGACAAAAAAATATCAAAAATTATTGAGATGTTTGGTGGAAAAGATTTAGATATAATTAAATCTTTTGTGAATGAGCTTGGCATATCTATTCACCTAAGCGATTATGGGATAACTCAAGATGGTATACCAGGATTTGTTAAAGATGTGAAGGGGAGGGTGAACCTAAAAGTAACACCAAAGAAAGTGCTCCAAGAAGACATATCAAATCTTTACAAACAAGCACTATAAAAGGAGGTATAAGAATGGGTGAGGAGATATTGATTAAAGATGGTGTGAGATATAGGTTTTGGGGTTATGATAAGGGTGAGGATAAATTAGAGAGAATAGTTATAAACCATTACAAAGAAATTTTTGGGGAAAACTCGCTATGTTTTGGTAAACGAGAGATAAAAACAAAAGCTGGTATAGGAACGATACCGGATGGTTTTGTGATAGATATTGACTCTAAGAAATGGTACATCGTAGAAGTTGAACTTGCAGAGCATGGTTATAATCATATTCATTCTCAATTAAGTAAGTTTCAAAGAGCTTATAAAAAGCCTGAAACACGAAGTAAACTTGCAGATGCTTTTTATAAAGATATTGAAAATGACGTAAAGAAAAAGTCCTTATTTACCTCAAAAGGAATCGGAGAAGTGTACAAATGCTTATCAGATATCGTGCAATCTGAGCCAATTATAGCTCTTATAGTAGATGAAGATACAGAAGAGGTGACAGAAGCAGGTGAGGATTATAAAGCAGAGATTATTAAATTCAAGACTTTTGTGAGGCAAGGTACTGAAAAAGCAGAAAAACCTGTTTATATACATTCGTTTAAGCCACTTTATATCAGTTTAGAGATTGAAAAACCACGTAAGAAAAAGATTAAAAAGGAGGCAGAAATTTATTCGGAAGCAGGACATTTGATGACAGCACTTCCAGAAATAAAAGCATTGTATGAAAAACTTAAATCTTCATTGTTAGAGATAGACCCTGATGTTAAGATTAGACCGGTAAAACACTATGTTGGATTTATAAGCAAAACAAACTTTATTGACATTCATATTCAGAAAAAAGCTTTGAAGATTTGGCTAAATATGAAAAAGGGAGAATTAAATGACCCCAAAGGTTTATTTAGAGATGTATCACGCATCGGTCATTGGGGGAATGGAGATTACGAATTAAGAATACAGGATGATAAAGATATTGAATATATAACGAGTTTAGCCCAACAATCTTATAGGAAGAACTCAAAATGAAAGACAACGTTTCTCAACAAAGGCATCAGCGGTCGATTAGGTTGAAGGGGTACGATTATTCTGAAGTTGGAGCGTATTTTATTGACGGTTTGTACTCAAAATCAAGAAATGTATTTCGACCAGTACCCTAAATTGAAAGTCCTTATATCAGAACAGTGGCAAAAATTGCCACAACGGTTTCCAAACATTGAGTTGGATGAATTTGTGGTAATGCCTAACCATATACATGGAATTATTTTTATCTACTGTAGGGGCGGGGTAACCCCGCCCCTACACCGGCCAACACTGGAACAAATTATTGCGTATTTCAAATATCAGTCCACTAAACTAATTAATCAATGGTGCAATACACCGGGTACACCTTTCTGGCAGCGAAATTATTATGAACATATTATTTGGAATGAAAATTCATTAAATCGTATCCGTGAATATATTCGTTATAATCCTCTAAAATGGGATCTTGATAGAGAAAACCCAGCTCGTACAGGTATAGATGAATTTGACAAATGGCTGTATGAAAAGAAATAAAATAAAAACAATAGGCGAACACATAGGGTTGCCGCTACCAGAGGTTACTTTTGTCTTCCTTGATGTAGAGACTACCGGGTTACATCCTCAGTATGGAGACCGTATATGCGAGATTGGGTTAGTAAAAACTGAAAACGGTAAAATTGCTGATTCTTACACTACACTGATAAATCCTCACAGACCTATTTCTCCCGGTGCCTTTATGGCGAATGGAATAACTGCTGATATGGTCAAAGATGCACCATCATTTAATGAGATAGTGGGTGAGGTATTAAAATTTATTGATAGTGCAGTAATTGTAGCTCATAATGCACCATTTGATTTAAACTTTATTGGCTCACATTTACATAACCTGCGAATCCCTTTTCCTGGCAACCCTGTAATTGACACTCTTACATTAGCGCGTGCATACTATCATTTTCCTGGGAACGGATTATTAAAAATTGCCAATTACTTAGGTATAAATACTCGTGATTCCCATAGGGCACTTGGAGATGCAAGGATAACGAGTAAAATCTTTCATATATTTGTTAATGATTTTAAGAGAATGAGAGTAGCTACACTCCACGATTTGTTAGAGTTGCAAGGTGGCTCATTTGTATTTCCTACATATGGTGAAATAATACTGCCACCTGAAATAGAGGAATCTCTTAAGTGTAACAAAAAGCTTAAAATTAGGTACATCTCAGCTTATGGAGAAGAGACTGTTCGTACTATAAAACCTGTTGATATAATACCCTATCAGGATTATACTTACCTTATAGCACACTGTCTTTTAAGGAATGAGCGTCGCACTTTTCGGTTAGATAGAATTTTAGAGATAAAATTGGAGGTAAAATGAAACTTGTAACACCTGATGAGATGAAAGAGATAGACAGAAAGGCAATTAGAGAACTTGGAATTCCGGGCGTCGTTCTTATGGAGAATGCAGGACTTGGCCTATTTGAGATAATTCAGGAAGAATTTGGTGAAATAAAAGATTTAAAAGTTGGCATAGTTTGTGGTGAAGGTAACAATGGAGGAGACGGATTTGTGCTTGCTCGTCATTTATTAAATAATGGCGCAACTGTATCTATTTTTCTTTTGGGCAAATCTCAAAGAATAAAAGGAGATGCAGGTATTAATCTTAATATCTTGCTAAATACGGGTTTCAAAATTAAAGAATTAACTACTAAAAAAGACGTTCAAATATTTGTAAGTGAGTGCAAACAGTTTACTCTCCTTGTAGATGCAATATTTGGGACAGGATTTAAAGGGAAAGTGAATGGAATAGACGCAGAAGTGATAAATGCTATGAATGAATCTGGCGTCCCTATTCTTGCAGTTGATGTTCCATCAGGTTTAAATGCTTATGATGGCAGTATAGAAGGAATTTGTGTAAATGCAGATTTTACAGGCACAATGTGTCTACCTAAGAGAGGATTATTTCTGTATCCTGGTAAAGATTATGCAGGTGATATTTATGTGATTGATATAGGGGTACCCCCTTCATTATATAAGCATATAAATTTAGAACTACTTGAGTCATCCGAATTACGCTCTTTACTTCCTTATAGGCCTTGTAATTCTAACAAAGGCACATTTGGGCGTGTATTTGTGCTTGCAGGCTCGCGTGGTATGACGGGAGCTGCATCACTTACAGCAATGTCTGCTCTAAAGATAGGGGCAGGACTTGTTCGGCTCGGCATTCCTAAATCTCTCAATCCAATACTTGAGGAAAAAGTAACAGAAGTAATCACAGTGCCACTTCCAGAGAGCCCTGATGCGACACTTACAATTAGTGGAGTTAAAGAGATAATGCAAGAGATAGACAAGGCGGATGTAATTGCGATAGGACCCGGCTTATTAACTCATCCCGATACTAATATGCTAATTAGAAATTTGGTTCCAAAAATTAGAATCCCGCTTGTAATTGATGCCGATGGTATAAATAATTTAACATTTGAAGATATAAGGAAAATTAAAGCCCCTACAGTTATTACACCGCATCCGGGTGAACTTTCAAGGCTTACAAGGCTTACAATACCAGACATCCAAAAAGCACGGATTGACAAAGCATTTCACTTTGCCAAGGTACTGGAGATAACTTTTGTCCTTAAGGGTGCACCTACTATAATAGCATCTGAAGGCATAGGTTATCTAAATCCAACTGGCAATTCTGGACTCGCATCAGCTGGTTCCGGTGATGTGTTAACAGGTATGATAGCAGGCTTATTGGCACAGGGACTAAAGCCAGTTAATGCTGCAAGACTTGGAGTCTACCTCCATGGGCTTGCCGGTGATATAGCAGCTAAAAAGCTGACTGAATACTCAATGATAGCAAGCGATGTGATGAATGCTATTCCAGAAGCAATTAAAGAGCTAATGGAAGGAGAATAATTTAAGTGTGTATCTCTATTGAGAGTCGGTTTTGTCTTTTTTACCCCTTACTGCCCTATAAAGGCAGTAAGCTAATCCTCCATAAAACACTACAGAGCCAAAAATTAACACCACAATAGCAGAGGCTGGCATTTTATTACTCCTTTATTTATTTTGATAGATTTATTGCTACTAATTTTATCTCTGTCATTATATCTATTGCAAACTTAAGCCCTTCACGATGTAACCCAGAATATTTATAGCCTCCAAATGGCATATAGTCAACTCTGAAATCAGTAGAATCATTTATCATAACACCGCCGAACCGTAATTCTTTAGCTGCATAGAATGCAGTATCTAAATTTTGTGTAAAAATTGCAGCATGTAGTCCATATTTAGAATCATTGGCTTCACTTACTCCTTCATCTAAAGTTTTAAATGGAAAAACGACAACTACTGGACCAAAAATCTCTTCACTGACTACTTTTGCTTTCTTGGGCACATTCTCAAGAATTGTAGGCCAGTAAAAGTTGCCTTTCCTTTTACCACCTACTGCTATCTTACTACCAAGCTCAACTGCCTCATTAACCCAACTCTCAACCTTATCTGCTTCTTCCTTTGTAATCATAGGTCCCATATCAGTGGTCTCATTTAGCTTATCTCCTACTTTATAGGCTTTGGTCTGTTTGATAAACTCTTGCATGAATTTGTCATAAATTGACTTATGAAGATAAAGTCTTTGTACTCCTATACAGTTTTGGCCGGCAGCCCAAAATGAGCCTGATACTATAGATGGGACAGCTAATCCTAAATCTGCATCTTGCATAACTATAACAGCAGAGGATGAGCCGAGCTCCATCATAACTTTTTTAAGTCCAGCTTTCCTAATTACCTCATCACCTGCCTCCACTCCACCAGTAAATGTTATAACTCTCGGACGCGGGTCTTTAATAAGGGCATCGCCTATCTTTGATGCTTTCCCAGTAATTATAGAAATAGCGTCTTCTGGTAACCCAGCTTCCAACAACAATTTACCTAACTTAATTGCAGAAATAGGTGTGAGATATGTCGGTTTCAGCACAACTGCATTACCAGCTGCAATTGCAGGTCCTACTTTATGGGCTACCATATTTAATGGGTCATTGTAAGGAGTGATAGCAAGCACTATACCAACAGGCTCTCTTATCCAATAACCAAACCTCTGTTCCCTTCTATAATCAGCATCTATATGGACTATTTCACCTTCTATCCTTTTCGCCTCCTCTGCAGCATATGTTAATGTATTTACTGCCCTTGTCGCTTCCTTTTTTGCTTCTCTTATAGTTTTGACACCTTCAAGTGCAATAGTTTTTGCAAATTCATCAACCTTTGATTCTAATAAGTCTGCAGTCTTTTTAAGAATTAGATATCTATCGTATGTTGATAGTTTTCTCATTGTAATAGCACCCTTCTCTGCCGCCTTGTATGCTTTATCAACATCTGAAGCATCAGCTGCCGGCACTGTATCTATAAGCTTATCATCTTGTGGGTCTCTGACTTCTATTTTTTCAGGTTTATTAGCCAATTTCCCACCTATTATCATTTCCATATTATCTCCCCTTAAGTAAGCGATGGATATTAAGTAAATCAGTTAAAATAGCAGTTCCTGTTTCCTTTTTGCCTGCTCCTTGTCCAACTATTGTTACGTCACCTAATGTATCAGTGACAAAAGTTATAGCATTTTTTACACCATTAACATTAAATAAGAAGTTTTCTTGTCCTACTTTCTCTGGTGCTACCTTTGCCTTAATTTTATTTCCTTCTCTCCATGTCTTACCAATAAGTTTCCAGCGATTGCCTTCGGATTTTGCTGATTTAATGTCTTCTTGAGTAATCTCTGTAATTCCGACTCTTGCTACATCTGTTACCTTTAAATTTCCTCCCATCACTACATTAGCAACTATTAAGATTTTTGCTAAAGCATCCCAGCCCTCAACATCGGCATCGGGCTTAGCTTCAGCGTAGCCAAGTCTTTGTGCCTCCTTTAAAGCTTCATCGTAAGTTTTACCCATCTCCATTTCGGTGAGTATGTAATTGGTAGTGCCATTTAATATCCCTCTAACTTCCTTTATCTCAATGCCAGCGAGTGATTCTAATCCTAAGCTTATTACTGGCGTTCCACTTAACACTGTGCCCTCAAATTTAATAAATACACCTTTCTTCTTTGATAGAGTCAATAGTTCATTATATGCCAGTGCTATAGGACCTTTGTTTGTTGTAATAACATGCTTACCAAGATTAATGGCAATCTTTATATAAGTAAGTCCTGGTTCACCTGTATTAATATTAGTAGGAGTGACTTCCACAATCACATTAGCATTACTCTCTTTTATAGTCTTTATACTATCCCATCCTTTTATCCCTTCGGTGTAGTTGTTAATACTTTTCTGCTCTTTTACTAATGATAGAATTTGGTTCAACTCTAACCCTTTTGGCTGATATACCGAGCCTTTTACTGGGTCAGAGATTGCCACCACTGAATAGTCAAGATTGTAATATTTCTTAAGTATGGTCTTCTTCTCTTGTAGAATTTCAGCAAACCCTTGTCCTACAACTCCAAACCCAATAAAAGCTAAATTGTAATTCATTTTAGTATTCTCTTTATATCAATAAAATTGAGATTTGTCAAGTTTTATTAATTCTACTCTTGAACGCTTATCAAATCAAAAACTTGACATCAGTATATTTCTATATATGATTATGTAGGGGCGTATTGCAATACGCCCCTACATTAAAGACGATATCTTTTCCATATGAAAGAGGAAATTTCTGTAATAATTGTGACCTGGAATTCAGGCGAATACATTGAAGGTTGTTTAAAAGCACTTGGTCTTGAGCCTGCCTCGCCGAGTCAAGGCGGGTATGAGATAATTCTTGTTGATAATCACTCACTTGATATAACAGTTGATTTAGTGAGAAAGAATTTTTTGGGCGTCCGTATAATTGAAAACTTCTCTAATGTTGGGCTGTCAAGGGCAATCAATCAAGGTGCTAAAATATCAAATGGTAGATATCTGCTCATCCTTAACCCTGATGTTGTAGTTATGGAGGACACAGTTAAAAAGCTTTACCAATTTATGCAAGAAAGAGAAGAAATTGGTGCTTGTGGACCCCGCTTTTTATGGCCTACAGGTAGAATTCAGCCATCTTGTCGTGAGTTTCCAAATTTTAGCAACTTATTTCTTGAATTTATAGGAATTGGAAGGATAATGAGATTTTCAAAGTGGAAGATGGGTTATTTCAATCACAATAGTGCGAGAGAAGTAGACCAGCCAGCAGGTTCATGTTTACTTGTTAGGAAAGAGATTTTTAATAAAGTAGGAGGAATGAATGAATCCTATCCTTTCTTTATGAATGATGTAGATTTATGTTACAAGATAAAAAGGATGGGCTATAAGCTACATTTTGTTCCAGAAGCAAATGTGATTCACTATTTAGGGGGGTCAACTCGTAAGGTACGACGAAAAATGATTCTTGAAGAACACTTAAGTATATATAGATATCTAAGAGACCATTTCAACAATTATTTTTTAATAGCCCTATACGGCTTCTTACTTCTTATTAGCTCTTTTTATCGTATCCTTTTTAGTCTTATTTGGCATCATCGGTAATAACAAAATAAAAATAATAAGAATAACTACTTATTTTATCTTGACAATTGCTTAAATTTTTGTTATATTTAAAAAAAAGGGCGGATAGCTCAGATGGTTAGAGCGTCGGTTTCACATACCGGAGGTCATGGGTTCGACTCCCTTTCCGCCCATTTTAAGTGAAAGAAGAGCTAAAGACTCTCTGGAGGTTACAGAAGCTTGATACAGAAATTTCTAAATTAGAAGCACGTAAAAAGAATATTCCTCAAGAAATTCAGCAGTTAAATAAGAAGCTAAAAGCAAAGGAAAAAGAGCTCCAGAAGCAGAAAGAAACATTTCAAGAGTTTATCACACGTAGGAGGAATTTAGAACAAGACGCAGAGGAGTCAAAGGATAGGGTAAGGCGCTATAAAGCTCAACTATTGCAAGTTAAGACAAACAAAGAGTATCAGTCCATTTTACACGAGATAAGCACAGAGGAAGTTAAACTATCAGCTTACGAAGAGGAAATTATTGATGCTCTTACTCAGAGTGATGAACTATCTAAACAGATAGAAAATTTGAGTAAAGAGTTAGAAAAAGATAAAGATAAATTTTCAAAGTATGAAGAAAAACTACAAAAAGAGCTTTCTGAAGTAGAAAATGCTCTTCTTACAAAAAAGGATGAATATGAAAAGCTCACAAATAAGATTAACTCTGTAATTCTTTCAAGATATCAGCAAATAAAAAGAAGTAGAGATGGAATTGGTGTAGTTGGAATATCGGAATCAACTTGTAAGGGCTGCAATGCTATCCTTCCTCCTCAATTTGTGGTTGAGGTAAGAAAAGGGAATAAGATATTAACTTGCGAACAATGTGGCAGGATTCTTATTTGGGAAGATGATGTGGATTAGTTTCCTTATTCTAATCCCTTCGCTTAAGACTGTAGGTGATTACTTCTTCACTCATGGCGAGTATAAGAAAGCTGTAGAAATATATAATAGAGCTTATAGAGAAAAACCTTCCCCTGAGCTTAAGTTAAAAATTGGACTAAGTTTATACAGACTCGGTATTACTGCATTAAAAAAGGATAATTTTAATGAGGCTCTCTCCCAGTTTAAATTAGGTGGAAATAAATATGGTATAGGGTTTGTGAATTACAAAGTAGGTAATAAAGAGAATGCGAAGAAAGTCTTCCACGACCTTAATGATTTTTATGCTTTGGGTGTAATCAGTTATCAAGAAAATGAGTTTAAAGAAGCCCTCCAGTATTTTAAGCTTGCCAATTCTCCTTATGGTATGGGAATATCTTTTTATAGACTCGGAGCTTATAAAGAGGCCTTAGATTATTTTAAAAAAGCAAACGATAATTTTTTAGCTGCCGAATGTTGTTATAAACTGAAAAAATTTAATGAAGCAGAAAGTTACTATCAAAAAGCGCTTCAAGAAACAAACTGGACAAGAGATGCATTGTATGGACTTGCATGGACCCATTATAAGTTAGGTAAGTTTAGCCTCTCAGCACAGGAGTTTAAAAAATTTATAACCCAATATCCTAAAGACCCTTTAATACCTATTTCTCTCTATTATACAGCAAGAACTTTATTGAAGATTGGAGATTTACAATCTGCGATTAAACATTTTAAAACACTTATCAATGAATATCCTGGCTCCGAGTTCATTGATGATTCTTATTATTGGATGGGTAAAGCATATTTTATCCAATCAGATTATACTGCCTGTATCAAACAACTCAACTTCCTTCTATCAAATTACCCGAACAGCAACCTTCGTTCCTACGCCTATTTGTTGATTGGTGATGTATATTACAAGCAGAATGATTATAACTCTGCGATTAACTGGTACAAAAAGGTAAAAGGACCGTCAGATATACTTGACGACGCAAGATTTAAACTTGAAAAGTGTTATTTTGGGCTTGGTGAATATAGCTCAAGTTTAGATATTTTACACAATTTTATTCACAAGTATCCGAAGTCGCCTCGGTCACCAAAATTTGGGCTTGAACTTGCCCAGTATTGGGTTAAACAGAACAATTTTCAAAAAGCTATTGAATCGTATAACAATGTAATTTACAACTTTAGCTGGTCTTCATTAGTTGATGAAGCAAAACTTGGACTCGCTGATTGCTATTTTAGAATTGGAAAATATGATGCTGCTATAGAGACATATCGAGAGTTATTTAACACCTCTTTAGGAATGAAGGCACAATTTAGTCTTGCAAACACATACTTTTTGCTTGCTGAGTATGACCGAGCAATTCATGAATATGAAATCCTTATTAATGAGTTTCAAAATTCTGACTTTGCAAAAGATGCACAATATCAGATTGGCTTATCATATGAGCGACTTGAGAAGCCGAGGGAGGCGAGGCTTGCCTTTCAAAAATTTATAGAGAAGTATCAGAAAGATCCAAATTATTGGGATGCGGAGCTTAAACTATCAAAGACCTATAGGGATGAAGGTTTGATTGACGAATATCTTGAAGCCCTTCTCCATGTTGAAGCCAAAGGAGAGGGTAAACCAAAGCAGGAAGCTACTTTTTTGCTTGGTTCTTTGTATTTTGATAAAGAAGATTACAAGACTGCAAAAGAGTTTTATCTTAAAGCAGCTTCACAGTATGAGGACATTGATTCTAAATCAAAGTCGTTCATTTATGCGGCACGGTGTGCTGTAGCTTTAGGGAAAAAGGATGAAGCAATAGAGCTTTACAAGGCTGTACTCTCATTATTACCAAATCCAGCTTTAGAAGAGGAAGCAAAAAAAGGGATTAAACAACTCGGAGAGTAACTATGAGGAAAGAAATTATTCAAGTAGAGATTGAAGATGAAATGCAGCGGTCTTACCTTGATTATGCGATGAGCGTAATTGTTGGGAGAGCTCTTCCAGATGTTAGAGACGGTTTGAAGCCTGTACATCGTCGCATCCTCTACGCAATGTGGGAACTTGGGCTTACACATAATAGACCATTTAAGAAGTCAGCTGCTGTAGTAGGGGAAGTTCTTGGAAAATATCATCCGCATGGAGACATAGCTGTTTATGATGCCATGGTAAGGATGGTTCAACCATTCTCATTGAGATGTCCACTTATTCAGGGGCAAGGAAATTTTGGCTCTGTAGATGGAGATGCTGCTGCAGCATATAGATACACAGAGGCAAGGTTATCTGAGATTGCCGAGTTTATGCTTATGGATATTGAAAAAGAAACCGTCCCATTGGTACCAAATTTTGATGGAAGACTAAAGGAGCCATTCGTGTTACCATCTAAGTTCCCAAATCTATTAGTGAATGGGAGCTCAGGAATTGCAGTTGGGATGGCAACCAATATTCCGCCACATAATTTAGGTGAAGTCGTAGACGCATTATGTGCATTAATAGATAAGCCGGATTTGGATGATTTTTCATCTTATATAAAAGGGCCTGATTTCCCTACAGGTGGAGAAATAATAGGAACACGAGAGATAAGGAAAGCATACTTAACAGGGAGGGGCAAGCTTATTTTAAAAGCTAAAGTGCATACGGAAGAGACAAAGGAAGGTAAACAAGTTATCTATGTAACAGAGATTCCATATCAAGTAAACAAATCTGCGCTAATAGAACGGATTGCTAATCTTGTGAGATTAAAGAAATTAGAAAGTATATCAGATATAAGAGACGAGTCTGATAGAGAGGGGATAAGGATTGTTATAGAGCTCAAACGTGATGCTCAAGAGAGGGTAATTTTAAATAGGCTATTTAAACATACGCCATTACAGATAACTTATGGAATAGGACTTCTTGCCCTTCAAGATGGGGTACCAAAATTTTTGACCCTAAAAGACATACTTAAGGCGTTTCTCAGTCATCGATACGAAATAGTTAAGAAACGTACTGAATTTGACTTACGCCAGGCAGAAAAGAGAGCTCATATTCTTGAAGGGTTTAAAATTGCACTTTCACATATAGATAAAGTAGTTAAAATTATTAAGACATCAAAAAATGCTGAAAAAGCAAAAGAAAGATTAATGAATAGTTTTAAGCTCAGTGATGTGCAATCACAAGCAATTTTGGATATGAAGCTATCTAGGCTTGTTGGACTTGAACGTGATAAAATTGAAGAAGAGTATCTTGAGACGATAAAACTTAGAGAGAGGTTGAAAAGAATTCTTGCTACACCAAAAGGTGTAATGAGAGTAATACGAGACGAGCTCATTGAAATCAAGAAAAAATTTAACACCCCAAGAAGAACTAAGATAATTGAAGCAGAACAAAAAGAGCTTGAAATGAGAGATTTAATTCCAAATGAGCCTGTCTTAATTACTTTAACTCAAAAAGGTTATATAAAATCTTCAAAAGCAGCCACTTACATGCGACAATATCGTGGCGGAATTGGAGCATCAGGGATAACACTTACTCCAGAAGATGAGGTAGCAAGAATTTTTGGTACTGAGACTCATTCTACTCTTGTATTTTTTACCAATACAGGAAGATGCTATTCTCTGAAGGCTTATGAGATTCCAGAGTGCGGAAGGGGGGCTCGTGGTAAGCCTCTTGTAAACTTGTTACAGCTAAGAGAAGGTGAGGGAGTAGTAGGCTGCTTACCTGTGAAAGAATTTAAAGGTATGATTGTTTTAGCCACTAAGAAGGGTATGGTGAAGAAGTTGAAAGTTTCTGCACTTGAGCACATCAGAAGGACGGGTATAATTATTGCTACTTTAAGGAATGGTGACTCTATAATCTCGGGGATTCATGTAAATCCAAAAGATTATATTTTATTGATTACAAGAAAAGGTAAGGTTATCAGATTTAAAGAAGAGTTATTAAGACCTCTATCACGAGTTTCACAGGGAGTGAGAGGTATAACACTTAGGGATAAGAATGAAGTTATAGGTGTAAAAGCTGTACCCGATAAGAAGCTGAGTTTATTTTTTATAACATCCGATGGTTATGGAAAAAGGGTGCTGATATCAAAATTTAGACTCACCAACCGGCGTGGTTTAGGAGTAATTGGTGGTAAAGGAGAAATAGTAGGCTGTGAAGTAGTAGATGACGATTCTGAAGTTATTATTATCACCCAAAAAGGTCAAACTTTAAGAACTAAAGTTCAAAATGTAAGAAAGATGGGAAGAGCTGCCAGGGGTGTAAGGCTGATAAGCTTAAGAGAAGGAGATAAGGTTACTGATCTTCATAAACTTTAATCCACAAACATTATAAATTTTGCATAATTCAAAAAGGAGAAAAAATTGAAGAAAAGGGAAGAGATAGTCCATAGGTAAATAGTTACGTTATTTTAAAGCATGCAGCGATTTATAGGAATTGACCTTGCATGGTCATATAGGAACACATCGGGTATTTTTGCGCTTGAATGTAAAGACAATAAAATTTTTCAACTTACCTATAATAACTCTATTAAAAAAGATGATGAAATTTTAGATTTTATTCAAGCGAATAAGGGCAAAGGAGGCTGTCTTGTAGCTATTGATGCGCCACTTGTAGTTCCAAATGTTAAAGGTACGAGACCAGTAGATATTGAGATTACAAAGAGGTTTCATTCTCAAGAAGCTGGCACTTTACCTGCAAATAGAAATATACTTAAGAATAATAAAGGCGAGGTGCGAGGTGAGGTACTTGTAGAGAAATTAGAAAAAATTGGATGTGAGCATAGCTTTGAAATTAAAAAACACGATAGAGGATTTAAGGTATTTGAAGTTTTTCCGCATCCAGCAATGGTGGTTATTTTTGATTTATCTACTATTCTTAAATATAAAGCAAAAAAAGGGAGGACACTTAATTTTCGACTTAAAGAGTTAGACCGCTATAAGACTTATCTCTCTAATCTTCAAAAATTTGTCCCCCCATTAGCTCAACCTCCACCTTTACAGGATTGTAGGGACACGGCATGCCGTGTTCCTACAAAATGTTACGAAGATTTGTTAGATGCCCTTTTCTGTGCTTGGCTTGCATCCTATTTCTGGTATTGGGGACCGCAAGGATTTGAAGTAGTTGGTGATATGCAAAATGGATATATTGTGTTGCCCAAAATGGCGGGATTCCCCGCCTGTCATTGCGACCCCTGAGATTCCTCGCCAGTCATTGCGAGGAGCAAAGCGACGAAGCAATCTCTCAACAGGCTCAGAACAAGCTTGAAAAATTTATGATTTTCTTATAAAAACTGTGATATATCCTAATACTAACAATCCTATTGATACGATTTTCTCTTCTTCTGTAAATTACGCTTTAGGACAAGATATACACCTGAATGTGTAACCTTATACCCCTGACTTTGAAAATGTTTTGCAATCCTATTGCACCCGTAATTAGAATGTTTTGCTTTGTAATTTAGTATTTCAAGTTCTAAGTTTTGGGGGTCCGTCTTGCAACATACTTCGGTGCACGACAAAGCTCAAGTTGACCGTACCAATTTGGATAATATTCGTTAATCTGCTTACTTTTGCTTCCACGGATGTATTTATAAGGAGCAATTTCCAGCTTTGATTTAATTTCCCTCCTGTACGGTCTTTTTGCCCTAAACCATAATGTCCTATTGAGATATTTTAACACCTTATTTAAAGGGTTTGAGTTTATAAATTTCCAGAATCTTTCTTCTTTTTCCTTCCAGTAATAGAATTGACGCCGAGTAATGTTAAACTTCCTGCAAGTATCAGCTGCGGTTGCATCTCCAAGTTCGTGCTTCAATAATATAGTTTTCCTTTTTTAGCCTCTTTCCTAAAATACAACGGAGTACGTTTCTTCATTAGGTAATAAACTACCATATCCAGCATAAAAGTCAAGATAAATTGAACATATGTTTGAAGATAAACTGAGCTCAAAGTTGCGTAGACTGTTGAATGGGGCTGTAGAGATTTTTCTTTAGAATTAGGCTTAAAACCAGTTTATTATAATATAAGAGAGCCAAATAGTGGGATAAAAGTTATTTAGAATAGAGATTTTATTGGGTCATCACTTAACCTATAATTTTAATTAGGAGGGGCAATGCAAAAGTATAAGTCTCAGGGTCAACTTTTGGATGATTGGGGTGAGTTGTTGAAGTTGAAAAGGGAGTCTTGGCGAATTAAGGATAAGGATAAAGATAAGGCAATGGAATTGGAGTATGAAATAACGAAAAGAATTAGAGCTTCGTTATTAAAAAATGTAAGTTTTCCAATTCTTGACATATTCCGAAAATATAAACTGAATGTGGATGAGCAATCTTTATTTATAACTATATTAACAAATACAATCACTGGAGACCACCTGTCAACTGTGCGCCAATTTCTCTTAATGCTATATCCTAAGCCCAGCGATGTTATAGATAAAATAAATTATCTGTTTCCTTCTGGCAAGTTAATAAAAAACAAGCTTCTCGTCCTCAATGAAGAACGCTTTCCTTTTAGTAGAGATAATAGTACAATCTTAGATGCGTGTGTTGGTATCCATCCCGATGTGTTACAACAAATTTTGCATTCCCCGAAGCCACGACACAAACAAAATAAAGTGCCCTCTATATTTGAAGTTCGCAAGCCCAAAATTGATATGTCACATGTAGTCTTAAAGGAGCACCAAAAAGCTGAGCTATTGGAGATAATTAAATATTTAAATAATTACAAGTTAATCTGTAAGACCACGAATCTGGCTCAAACTTTTGAGAAAGGTAGAGGTTTTATTCTCCTTTTTTCAGGCCCTCCAGGTACTGGTAAAACCTTATCTGCCGAAGCAATAGCAAACGAGTTAAATAGGAAGTTATATACAATAAATTTTGCCCAACTTGAAAGTAAATGGGTAGGTGATACTCTGAAAAGAATATTAAAGAAGTTTTTAAGACAGTAAAAACTACTTCTGCTGTTCTCCTTATAGACGAGGCTGACACAATACTTACGAGGCGTGTCTCTGCTGATAGACATACAGATGTGTCTTATAATAGAAATGTGTTAGTTCTCATGCAAGAAATAGAGAATTTTGAAGGCATCTTAATTCTAACTACAAATCGTGTTGATATACTTGATAATGCACTTGACAGGCGAATTGCATTTAAGATAGAATTTGATTTACCGGGTATTGCTGAGAGGGAAAAAATCTGGCAAGTCCTGGTACCTGATAAGGTGGTAATTGACACAGGGGTTGATTTCTCTGTTCTTGCTAAACGCTTTCCTTTTGCTGGTGGTAACATAAAGAATGCAGTATTTTGGGCAATTATGAAGGCAGGTGAACGCTCACCTACCTCACCAATACTTAAAATGGAAGACTTACTAAGTGCAGGTGAAAGAGAATATAGTAAGATGAATAAAAATTCAAAAAGCAGGATAGGATTTTGATGTTGACAAAATTGACCCAATTATTATGGGTAAGGAGGGAGTATGAACAAAGATGAATGGGTAGAAGAGGCAATTAAAATTGCCAAAAGGACTCACTTAAAAATATGGGAGATAGAAGACTGTGGCAAAGAGGAGGGCAAACTAATAAGATTTGCTTCTCCTGATGACCATGAAAAAGAAGTTGGTGTCTATCTATGGTACAAAAAAGTAGAGTGCTGGCCAGAGTTTGCGAGGGAGTTGACTCCTTTAGGTTGGGATTGGGCTCCAAAGTCTATTTCACAGCGTTTGAATGATATTAATGCAAGAATTGGCGAACTTATGAAGGCAATATAGAAAAAGCCACAGGATACAGGTTGGATGCAGGATATGATGGATTTGTAAAGGATATAGATACTCCTAAGGAGGCGATTAAAGAAGTAAAATTGAGAGTGAAGATGAAGACGAAGGGGAGGTATAACAGGGGGCAAGAGATTGAAAAGTTTTTATTAGAAACTTATGGTAGTGTATGTAATGAGATAAGATGTTATATGGAGGATACCTTTCGAGAACTTTCAGGAGGCCAGTGTGGTTTGGATGAACAGGAGCATGAAGGAGTTGAATTTAGAGTATATCATAAAATACCGACAGATTTGAAGAAGAAGATATAAGGAGGAGAGGAAAATAAAAGTAATAGATTTAGATAAAAGTAAAAGTTGACATGTAAGATTTAAGATATAGAATTAAACAACAGTTAGTCTTACACTAAATGGCTAAAGGAGGGGATGATGAAATTATTTATTGCGAATGTTGGAGTGAACACAAGTCATGTAAGTAAAGGTCTCCGGAGTCCGATATTCTCAGATAAGACCTTTGAGTTTATTCCTATTCCAGAGGAAGAAGAAAGGAAAAAAGTCTTATTTTCTCCTCGATACTGTGAAATTCGGTGTTTCAACAAGCCAAATCTAGCAATTAGCGAGTATTTATGTCCTGAAAGGCGTTCAGATATTGCTCATAATGATCCAGAGTTTAATGATCCAGAGTTTAATGATCCAGAGTTCAAGTCTTTTACTTATGGTGATATTTTTTCTCCACGAGCCGCTAATCTCAAGGAAATACAACCAGATGACCTTCTTTTCTTTCTTGCAAGGTTGTGGTTATATAAAGATGGATTTACTAATGAGAGCGATCTTTACTTCATCGGTTACTTCACGGTAGAAAAAAGATTTGCTCCAAAGACATAATACTACCAGAACCTCAGGATAATAGGATAAAACAGAATGCTCATTTTCGCTGTCTCCAAGAAAATATAGAGACAGATTTTTTCATTATAATAGGGAAATCAGATGCCTCTTACAGATTTAAAAAAGCGTTAAAAGTCAGTTCTAATATAGTGAAAATTCTGTATAACGCAAAAGAATATGACCAAGAGAATGATATTTTTATAGGAAAAGATGGTAAGATATTACGAAATAAGACAAATCCAAGGCCTCGCAGCCTCCAGCGTTTCCCCCAAGTGACAAGAACAGTTCAATCCTTCTTGGACTCTTCTAAAAATAGAGAAGGTGAAAATATAAAAAAATTAATGGGAATAGTAAAGGATTGTATTTAAAAGTGATAGAAGTTCTAAGGCAAAGAGGTAAGGTAACTAATGCCTGATTTTTGAGTATCATTGTGAGGAGTGTAAGCGTATTTTAGGTAAGCGGTTTGAGGGAGTTCATAAGTGGTTGGATGAATTGATGTTTGATAAAAGTATTCCATTATTGTACAGGACGCGGCACCGTAAATTTAGGCATCACAAGGAAGGGATTGAGCAAGTTAGAAAGATGTGGGGTGATGAGGCAGCGAAGGCGGCTGAAATACATATAAGAACAGACTTAAAAAGTGACGGCTGGCCAGAACATAATCCAATCTCTTTAAATAAGGAACACTTTGAGAGAAGTGGGTTGTGGTGAGGAGGTAATATGAAAGGAATAGCAGTTAAGGATTTCAAAAACAAAAAGGGGGTTTCAAAGATTCTTGAAGAAAACTCAAAGTTTTGGGAAACAGACATTGTGGAAGATGTATCTAAGAATAAACTTGTTCATATTTATAGAGTATATTTTGACAAGGAAGGTAAACCGATAGTAGTTAAAACCTATGATAAAAAAGGTAGAAGCTTGAGTCGTATTGGCATTGGGATAGAAGAGTCAAATACTCCCACAACTTCAAAAGGAAGAGTAGTATACATATATCGTAAGAAGAACAAAAGAGATAAATTAGAGGATGGGATATATTATAATTTTATAGTGCATAACAAGAATGGCAAAGAATTAGAACGTGCAGAGTATTACGGGGAAAAGCTATATAAGAAATGTAAAAGAGATAGGAAGGGAAAGAAGATTGAATTAAGTTACGGCTATGATATAAATGGAACACTTGAAAACACATGTAAAAACTATTACGACAAAAATGAGAATATAATAAAGCAAGAGTCTTCCTTTAAAGGATTATATGGTTGGGACATTGGAGAGCATAGAATATTCTATTATGACAAGAACTCAAGGCTTATAAGGACAGAAATATTTTCAAATGGTAAACTTAGGAGTGTAGAACATCGCAAATATTCTAAAAAAGGAAACTTAATAGAGATAAAATCTAAGTGGTTAAAAGAATCTCATGCTACGATTTATCTCTGGGATGAAGAGAGCAATCTTATTCAACAAGAACTTATATATTCTAATTCCATTCTGCTCTGGAAAATAAATTATGTATACGACCAGTCGAAAAGGTTAGTTAAAAAGGACTGGTTTAATTCTGAAGGCAGTCTTAAAATATGGGAAACATATGAGTATAATGAGAATAACAGAATCGCTAAGGAGGAAAAACTGAATTCCGACCACGAAGGTGATAGATGCACTACATACGAATATGATGAGAAAGGCAGGAAAGTTAGAGAAAATTGGCTTATGAAGTTTCCTGTTGATCCTACCTGCTCTGAACAGACTAATGTGTATAAATATGATGAAAGAGGGAGATTAGTTGAAGAATTATGGGAGAGTAGAAATAACTTTCCTTTAAAATAGAATGAAAGGAATTACAGTTATGAATATATATCAGATGAGGAAATAGATTTAATTGAAAAAGATGTAGGTATAGTTGAACAAATTTTTGACAAAACTTGGTTAGAGTGAATTGCCGGTGTAACTCAGTGGTAGAGTAGCTGTTTTGTAAACAGCAGGTCGTCAGTTCAATTCTGACTACCGGCTTAGACAATAAGGAGGTGAAAGATGGGATGCAAAGTGACTAAGAATTTGGGATTACCAAGTATTGGATGCGTCAGGTCTAAAGAAGAACAATGCAAAGATGGATATAGAAAAGATGCATGTTCATTCCCTTGATATTACAAATCCTTGCAACCAGAAGAAAATGATGATAATTGGATAAAAGATTGGAAAAAGGAGTTACTTGACAAACTCCAAAATTTTTACAAGAATGGTAAAATTAAGGGGCGGTGCAACCCACACGTACCTGAGATTGAAAAACAGATTGGGGAAATTTTAGAAAAAGCAGGTAAAAAGAAAGAAGGATTTCCTGAATTAGAAAAGGAAGGGAAAAAGAGTATCCCAATCTTTCTACACGAACAGGAGAAAATATAATGTTGGAGTAGATTGCTTGGCTCGGACAAAAGATAATAAATTCTTGGTTATGGTTGAATTTAAAGCGTATTTTACAGATACAAACTCCATCCGTAGTGCAGTACTCCATAGAATGTTTCTTAAGGAATTGGGTGAAAAGGAAAAGATGTGTCCTTATAAAAAGATTCTATATTTACTATGTAAGTATCGATTGGAGAGATTTTTTGAACGATTTATAGAAAGAGGAAGAGAAGAAAAAAGGCAAAAAGAAAGTGAGTCTTCCATTGATGAAATGGGCAGTTGATAAAAAGTATATAGATGGCTTCTATGGACTCAAACAAATACAAAAACTGCTAAACGACATTGGGAGAAAGTACAAAAATGAGAAATAAGAATGGAAAAGAAGTGATTGAAGAAACTAAAGGGCTTTGGGATGTTTTTCATATACCGAGAGAAGAAATAAATAAGCGTACTGATGAAGCGATGAAAAATCCACCATTCAAAAAAGAAATTGAGCAATTGCTAAAGGAAGTACCATTATCAAAAGTAAATAGGGCAAAAACTTTATGGGATAAATGGTACAAAGAGTATATAAAAAATGAAGAATTGGAGCAAATTTATCGTGCATTTTGCTCAAGTCTTAAGACAAGACACTCTTACTGGAGATTTAAGTCAGCTTCTCTCTTGTTCTTGTATATTTACGGGTATGTATCGGATGAAGAATTAGACTTAATTGAAAAGGATATAGATAACAGCGGGCAAATTTTTGATAAACATAGAGAAGACCTACAAGCAGTTAAAGAAATAAATGATACTTTTAAAGATGCAACCTTTTGGAGCCATATTCCTATGAATATATCTTGTTTAGCAATTGGTGCAAGTATTGCATTTACAAGGGCAGTGAAAGTGATTTTGGATGTGATAGAGAGATTACACAAAAATAAGGACTATAGAGAAGGTCATTATTATGGTGGAGTAATTGATCGGGATGAAGCTATATTACTCCAGGGCTACCCATATGATTGGCTCAAAAAAGGAGGGAAAGAGGCTTTGTGAAAACAGAAAGAAAAAGAAAGCAAATAAAGAGTTAAAATGAGGGACGAGGGGCGCTACGAATGTTTATCTGGCTGTTCCTCTCGTTCCCTCTGATAAAGTAAACGCAATCTATCAGTGTAGTTGATTATCACTCTAAATCCAATTATATCAGGTAACTCTCTGCCAGCCCAAAATGGCTTTTAACTTGACAAAGTCGGTGGTTTGACATATTTTATCTTACAAACACTATGGCATATTCTATACTAACAATCTTATTAATAGGGATTCTGGAAGAAAGTTGGCAGCCTGCATTATTTGATGCTTTAAGTTACATTAAAATGACTCCTCAAGATGTCTATATTACTTCACAACCTTCAGATACATTTTGCCTTCCATTGGTTCTTGACCTCCTAAAAAGACCTATCCAGTCTCCCAAAGTTGTTGATTCCATCGCTTTAACACTTAAAGATGCTGAACTCAGCGAGCTTGTAGATATAGCAGGTATATGTATAAATTCTACTTTATCTGATAGTAGTCGAGTTCACTTGGACTCGTTAGCGGCAAAACGAGCTCTACAACTACATAAGGAGCCACTACAATTTTTGCTTTCCCAAATTACTCTTGCAAATAATTTATTAAAGAGAACGACAGCACAACTTGATTCTTCTGAATTAAACTTCTTAAAAGAGAATTTACCTAAGATTATACTTGAAGACACTACATTTAAGGACAAAAATCCGTATGAAAAAAAGATTGCAGAGGAAGAAAGTAAAGAAATAGTTAAGAAATGCCTTAATCTTTTGAAAAAAGTGAATAGAGATGAAATTATGCTATCCGCTTATGTAATTGGAAATGCTATTACACAAACCCTTCCTGGTAGGGACACGCCGTGGCGTGTCCCTACAATTAAATATGAAGGAAAGGTTGTAACTCCTGTTGCTACAGGTGATGTTGTCTTTGCTAAGCGTATGGAATATGGATGGATTGTGATTGGTGGCCCCGGTGAGACTATATATACTGGAGACCCTGCTGTAGTTATTGACCTCGGTGGTGATGATAAATACTATGGTAAAGTAGGAAGTGGGTCCTCCGGAGTTTCAGTGTGTATTGATTTCTCTGGTAATGACTTATATCTCTCATCTATGGATTACAATTTAGGGTCAGGCTTCTTTGGAGTAGGATTCTTATTGGACTTTGAGGGCAATGATATATACTCCTCCGGTAACTTTTCTCATGGCTCCGGATTAGTAGGGGTAGGAATTCTATGGGATACTCAAGGTAATGACAAGTATTTTTCTGATACCCATTCTCAAGGAGCAGGCAGTTTTGGGGTAGGAGTTTTGAAAGATTTGAGCGGTAACGATTCTTATCATGGTGCACTTTATGTACAAGGATTTGGTGGCACTTTCGGGTTTGGTGCTCTCGTGGATTCAGCTGGTAATGATGTTTATTATGCAGGCGGAAAATATAAGGATTGGCTTAGATATGAGGACCACTTTTTGTCACTATCTCAAGGTTTTGGTTATGGGATAAGACCTTATGCATCAGGTGGTATTGGAATATTAGCAGATTTTCATGGAAATGATTCCTATGTATCAGACATTTTTGGTCAGGGTTGCTCTTATTGGTATGCTTTGGGAGGGCTTATAGATTACGAGGGTAATGATGTGTACAGCTCATACCAATATGCACAAGGGGCAGGTGTCCACATTGGAATTGGTGTTCTTATTGATAAATTTGGGGATGACAGTTATTTTGCAAAAGGTGTATCACAGGGGTGTGGTCATGATTATGCGACTGGAATCCTTATAGATGGTGGTGGAAATGACTCCTATTCAGCTTACGATTTATCTCAAGGTGCAGGTAATGCAAATGCTGTCTCAATACTTATAGATATAGATGGCAATGATAATTATCTTATAAGAGATAAAGAAACTACACATGGATTTAGTGATTTAAGGCGAGATTTTGGTGGTATTGGAGTGATACTCGACCTCGGAGGCAAGGATAAGTATTCAGGATATGGTGATAACAATTCAATATGGGTACACTCAACTTATGGGGTCGGTATAGATAAAGAAATAGAAAGTTTAAAATGAAAAAGTCAAAATTATTGTCCAAAATTAAAATATACCTTTGCTTCCTTCTGGTTACTATCTGTTTTCTTACTGCTTCTGCCTATCAACTCTCACCTATGGACAGCCTATTTGTCAGGGCTTCGACTGGTGAAATAAAATATTTACAATGGAATAAGCCTGCAAGGGATAGTTTTGTTAATTTAGGTGAAACTGCTATCCCTTATCTCCTTAAGAAATTAGATACTGATGATGCAAGGGAGCAACATACATTGATTGATATACTCAAAAAAATGAAAGTGTATGCAGTAGCTCCTCTTATTTCAAAAGCAAGTGAAGGTGACAGAGGTAGCAAGCTTGCTGTTTATGTACTTGGTGAGATTGGTGATACCCTTGCTGTGTCACCATTACTGAGTTTACTTGATAAAGGCGACTGGCAGTTAAAAGCTAATTGTTTAGTTGCATTAGGAAAAATTGGCGACATAAGGGCGACTTATAAGATTATTCCATACGTACAGGACACTATACTTTCTATAAGAAGGAGTGCAAGTATTGCTTTATCAAAGTTAGGCGACTCTACATCAACTAAATCATTGGTTAATGCTATCTTTGATTCCTGTTATTCTGTGAGATTTGCTGCTTCATCTGGTTTGATAAAGATTGGACAATCTGCCGTTAATCCACTTATTAAAAGTCTAACTACAGCTCTTCCTCCAATAAACTACCTGATTATCTACACTCTCGGTGAAATAAAAGATAAAAAAGCTATCACTGAGCTTAGGAAGTTACTCAAATCTTCTGATTCAAAAGTTCGTGGTTTTACAGTGGAAGCACTTGGTAAGTTAGGTGATTATAAAACAATTAAAAAGTTGCATCAAGACGAACAAAATGGGTTTGTAAAAGACAAGTTAAAAGAGGCGCTTGAACATTAGAGACTGGCAATTTTATTTATAATTTTAGTAGTTGAATATCCAGGTACTTTTGGTATTATGACAACTTTACCACCTTCTTTTTGCACGATCTCTCTACCAACTATTTCGTTTATTTTATAATCCCCTCCTTTTACAAGGATATCCGGCTTTATAGTCTCTATTAACTTTTGTGGTGTAGACTCGTCAAACAAGACTATATAGTCAACAAATGAAATAGCACAAAGAACTGCTGCTCTATCTTTTTCGTTAAAAATTGGTCGTCCTTTACTTTTAAATTTTTTTATAGAATTGTCAGTATTTAATCCAACTATTAGTATATCACCAAGCTCTTTTGCTCTATGTAGACACTCAATGTGGCCACGATGAATTATATCAAAACATCCATTAGTAAACACAACAACCTTACCTTCCACTTTTGCCTTTTTACGAATCTTCACTATTTCCTTTATTTTAACAACAGCACAGTCATCCTTCGCCAAGTTATGCTTAATTTCGTGTTTCCTCATCTTGTCTCCTTGCAAAAAATCGAACCTAATTTTTATTTATATTCTGTTATTTAGAATTTCTTTTATTTTAGATGCTTTCTTTTTACCAATTAATGGAACTTTGGCAAGTTCCTCTTGAGATGCAAGTAAAATTTCTGAAAGACTTTTATATCTTGTGAGTAGTTCGTGAGTTAACTTTGGGCCAATACCAGGAAAGGCTTCAAGTATTCTTTCAAGTTCTTTCTTTAGAGTTAGAGCTTTGGGTTTTGGATAAATTGAGATTTCTGGTCTTATAAGTTGTTCTTGTTTAGCAATTGTGAACAGGAATTTAGCTGTATCAGTAGTATTCATAGTGAAAAGGATTGGCATCCTGTGATTCACTGCTATCATTGAGAGCGCTCCCCTTATTCCTGCTGGATAAACTCCTTTTACTTTGTATAGATTGTAGCCTTCAATAAGTAGTAATGGACGCTCAAATGCATCTTTCAGGTCTACAATTTACCTAAATAGCCTCTTAGTCTTAATTGAGCTAACAAAGTCAAATGCGGTCTTTCGTTCCACACATACTCTATCAGAAAGCAGGTAGTCACCTATTTGCATAGATTGCTGAATAACATTTATTCCTTTAGCTATTAAGATATCTATAATCCCTGATGTCTTTTTCCCTAACATCAGCATAAATTGTAATAACTTTGGATTTCATGATATATCAAGAAAAAAGTAAATCTATTTAGAAAATCCCATACCGACTGCTTGGGATAATTCGTCGTAGGTAACGGGAACAGCACCAAATTTATTCACTTCAATTCCTGCAGTAAAATTTGCTATGTAGGCTGCTTCTAAGAATGACGCTCCCGCCGCCAGTGCCATTGTGGCGCCTGCAATTGCTGCATCACCTGCTGCAGTTTCATCGTAAACTTCGCGTGCTTTAGTTGAAATCATATGTTTACCTTTAGAGTCAAAAAGTGCCATCCCATCTTTACCTAAAGTGATAAGAACAGATTTACATTTTAGTCTTTCTTTCAGCTTTTGTCCTATTTCTTTGATATTTTTTGAACTGAGTTTTACTCCTAATGCAAATTCAATCTCTCTTCTATTTGGTTTAAATAAAGTGACACCCTCGTATTCAAAGAAATGCTCAAATTTTGGGTCAGCAGTTATAATTTTGTCAGGAACTGCACAAATTATCTTTTTAATAATTCTACTATCAAGTGTTCCTTTGTCATAATCCTCAAAAAGTACAGCATCAAATTCAGCTTTTACTGAGTTTACGAACCCAATAATATTATTCACTACCTTTTTTGATATAGGATGCTTCTTTTCTCTATCTATTCTTGCTATCTGTTGATGTAATGTTTCAACTACTAATCGTGTCTTAACTGTTGTTGGCCTTGTAGAATCAACGAATATACCAGAAATATCCATTTTCTTTTCCCTTAGTATTTCTTTTAACCTCTTCCCTGCGTTGTCATCTCCAACAACTCCCACAAGCAAAGGACTACCTTTTAAACAATAGATATTGCAAGCTACGTTAGCAGCTCCACCTGGGTTTTGTGATTCCTTTGTAACCTCTATGATAGGGACAGGTGCTTCCGGGGAGATACGGTCTACATTCCCCCAGATATACTCATCTAACATTATGTCACCAATTACTAAGATTTTTTTACCCTTAAATTTTTGAATTACGCCATTAAATTCCATTTTTTTTATGATAAAATAACCCACATTTCCAAAATTGTCAAGTTTTTGCTTGACAATGAGTGATTGGTAAATATAATTTAATTTATTGATTTCTGTTTACATCAATGAAAATGATTAATCAAGTACTACAAACTATAAAAAAATATAAACTACTCGCCCCCTATGACAGAGTTCTTATTGCTGTATCTGGTGGGCCTGACTCAATGTGTTTACTTTGGGTTCTCAAAGATATTAAAGATATTTATTCTTTGGAACTTAGTATTGCTCATCTTAATCACTGTCTAAGGAAAGAGGCAGCTCAAGAGGCAACTTTTGTTAAAAGGATAGCTCAAAAGATTGGGATTCCTTGCTATATTGAAGAAAGAGATGTTAGACATTATGCAAAAGCTTACAAACTCTCATTAGAAGAGATGGCAAGGTATGTGAGATATGCATTCTTAGAGGAAGTTGCCCTAAAATCTGGTATGAATAAGATTGCTGTCGGTCATACAGCAAACGATGAAATTGAAACTCTTATACTTAGAATTGTTAAGGGAACTGGTCTTAAAGGGCTATCGTTAATTCCACCCAAACGTGGCAAGATTATAAGACCGTTAATAGAGACGGATAGGAGTGACGTACTGAGATTTCTTGATAGCCAAAAAATACCGTATCAAGTAGATAAATCAAATTACGATATCTCATACCCACGTAACTTTGTGAGACATAAGATTATACCTTTACTTTCTGAATTTGCGTCTGACTTATCAAAAAAGGTTATCCGATTAAGAGATATTTTAGAAGCTGATGAAGAGCTTCTTGAGCGCATCGCAAAAGAGAAGCTACAAGCTATAACATTGGAAAGTAAAAAAATGGGACGGGTTCTTGACTTGGTAAAATTCTCAACAACTGAATTACCAATAAAAAGGAGAATTTTAAGAGAAGTCATAGAAGAGTTGAGTCCAATTCATAAGGGCCCTCCTTCTTTTGAACAAATAGAGAATACCCTTAATTACATAGATAAGGGTAACTCTATGAGTTCGTTTAATTTACGAGGAGTAAAGATTGAAAAGAGCTACGGGAAGCTTCTTATAACACGGATGGATGCAGATGCAAAATCACTCCCGATTAAGTCGGAACACTCCATAAAAGAAACTGAATTCCTGGTTCCCGGTGAAATTGAAATAAACGGGCTAAAAATTAAATCCCGTATTTGCACTATGCGGAAAAAGTTTAATTTTGACAACCCAAACAAAGTTTATTTTGACCTTGCTAATCTAAAGCTACCACTTTTTATCAGGGGTAGAAAAAATGGTGATATATTTTATGGTCTTAATTATGCGAAAAAGTTAAAAGATGTTTTTATTGATGACAAGATACCAAGAGAAGATAGGTCAAGGATTCCATTACTTTTAGACCGTGAAGGCATTTTATGGATTATTGGCAAAAGGAGAACACGTAGAGCACTGATAGGAGAGCATACTACTCAGGTGCTTGAAGTATGGGCAGAAGAGATTTAAGAATGCGTAATCAAAAAAACAAACCAATTAAACCCAGTCCCTCTCCGAAGGGGCCGGGTAAACCTACAAAAGTATCTTTTATTGTAGGCATAATTTTTTGGGTTCTACTTTTTTTCTTCTTTTTCTCTATTATTTCACTTCAAAAAGGTAAAATAGGTGAATCTATGGAAATTCCCTATTCTACATTTTATACTGAGGTAGATGCAGGAAATGTAAAGAGTATAGTGATTGCAGGTAAAGATATAAGAGGAGAATTTAAAGAGGCTATTAAGTTAAAAGATAGCAGTTACAAGAAATTTAAAACTGCCATACCATTTGAGGACCCAAATTTTGTAAATGAACTTGTAAAAAAGGGAGTCATAATAGAGTCAAAATCTTCCTTTAATATATGGAGTAAGTTTTGGCCTTATCTTCCATTTGTCTTCCTAATTATAATTTGGCTTCTTATTCTTCGTCAAGCTGGTCAGGCTCCTCGTCAAGCACTCTCGTTTGGCCAGAGTAGGGCAAAACGCTTTTCTGGTGAGAAGCACAAGACTACATTTGATGATGTTGCAGGTGTAGATGAAGCAAAGGCTGAACTTAAAGAGATAGTTGAGTTTCTCAAGTCGCCACAAAAATTTGAGCGTCTTGGTGCAAAAATTCCAAAAGGTGTAATACTACTCGGCGCTCCTGGAACAGGCAAGACTTTACTTGCACGTGCTACTGCGGGAGAGGCAGGTGTTCCATTTTTCTCAATGTCTGGGTCAGATTTTGTTGAACTCTTTGTTGGTGTCGGGGCTTCAAGAGTTAGAGATTTATTTGAAAGAGGTAAAAAGAACAAGCCTTGCATCATATTTATTGATGAACTTGATGCAGTGGGCAGACATAGGGGAGCTGGAATTGGAGGTGGGCATGATGAGAGGGAGCAAACTTTAAATGCATTACTTGTTGAGATGGATGGCTTTGAAGCAAATGAGGGTATCATAGTGATGGCAGCTACAAATAGACCGGATGTCCTTGACCCAGCCCTATTGAGACCCGGTAGATTTGACCGCCGTATTGTAGTTGATAGACCAGATTTACGTGGTAGAGAAGAAATCTTTAAAGTCCATACAAGAAATATTCCTCTTTCAAAAGATATAGACCTTAAGGTTATTGCACGTGCGACTCCTGGTTTTTCTGGTGCTGATATAGCAAATACAGTAAATGAAGCTGCACTTCTTGCTGCAAAGAAAGGCAGAGATAAGGTATTAATGGAAGATTTTGAGGAAGCGCGTGATAAAGTGCTTATGGGAGTGGAGCGTAGGAGTCTTATTATACCTGAGAATGAACGTAAAAATACAGCCTGCCATGAGGCGGGTCATGTTCTTGTTTCTAAATTTATACCAGAAGCTGACCCTATCCATAAAGTTACAATTATACCGAGAGGTATGGCGCTGGGACTTACTCAACATCTTCCTATTGATGAGCGTCGTAATTATTCAAGAGAGTATTGTCTTGCCCAGCTTGCTGTTGCATGTGGTGGAAGAGCGGCTGAACTTATTTTACTCAATACAACGACAACTGGTGCTCGTAACGATATTGAACAAGCAACAGAACTTGCAAGAAAGATGGTATGCGAGTGGGGTATGAGTGATGCTATTGGACCATTAGCTTTTGGTGATAGGCGTGAAGAAATATTTCTAGGAAGAGAGATTGCACAACGGCGTGATTATTCTGAAGAGACTGCTCGTCTTATAGATAAAGAGATTAATAAATTAGTGAGAGGAGCAGAGGAGAGGGCAAAGTGTATAATTAAGGACCACATTGAAGAGTTACATAAAATAATAAATAGCCTATTAGAAAAAGAGGTTTTAACTGGCTCTGAGATAGACGACATATTAAATATCAAAAATTAAATTGTAAAAATCAAAATGACAAATCAAAAATTAAATACCCAAACCCCAAGAGATAAGATACAAACAACGACCAATAACCAATCACCAAATTGTTTGGGTATTGAAATTTGGAATTTGTTTGGTTATTGTGTCTTGTATCTTGGTTATTATCTTTACCATTTTTGCATTTTAACATGTATTTTTGATATTTAATTTTTGATATTTGATTTTATTATGGTGAGACTGCTTGATATTAAGACTGCTAATGAAGCGTCTCGTGAAATCAAGGATATAGGTGCGGATTTAGAGAGTATACCAATTTTAAGCCCAAAATTTGAACATATAGTAATTAAAATTGAAAAAGTTAACGGGCCTGCCTGTAATATTTTGAAGCAAGAAGCTCTATCAATTGGGGCAGATTGTGCTATCCCGCGTGCTGCAATACTTGGAGTCCAAACTCCTATGGAAGCAATCGTAGTTGGTAATCTTAAACAAATCAATATGCTTGCTAATAAGCTAAAAAGTCAGCCTTTTGGGTTACAAGAAATAGGAAGTGAAATAGAAGCCATTATTAATAAGCGGAATCCGTTTATTCTTAGACTTCGGTTTCATAAACTTGACCTATCCCATCCCCTTATTTGTGGCATCTTAAATATAACACCGGATTCATTTTATGATGGCGGCAAGTGGCTTAACCCTTCCTGTGCAGTTGATAGAGCCCATAAACTATTAGAAGAAGGTGCAGACCTCATCGATATTGGAGGTGAATCAACAAGACCGGGTGCAGAGCCTCTGTCTGCTAAAGATGAGTTACATAGAGTTATTCCTGTACTTGAGCGTTTAAATCTACCAATTCCAATCTCAATTGATACTTACAAGTCTTGTGTAGCAAAAGAAGCTCTTGATGCGGGTTGTGAGCTTGTTAACGATGTCTCTGGTTTACGATACGATTCAGAGATGCCAAAAGTGATAGTAGACTACGATGCAGGCTGTGTAATTATGCATATGAAAGGTACCCCAAAGACTATGCAGATAAATCCTATTTATGATAATAATGATGTTATAGGTGAGATAATACAGTTCTTAAGTGAAAGTATAGAGATTGCTAAGAAATCGGGTATAAATGATGACTCACTCCTTATAGACCCTGGTATTGGATTTGGTAAGCGTAACCCAGAAGATAACTTACTTATTCTACGTAAACTCAGTGAATTCAAGACTCTTAGAAAGCCAATTCTTGTAGGTGTATCAAGGAAATCATTTATTGGAAAAGTCCTTGATGTACCACTTGATGATAGATTAGAGGGGTCTCTTGCAGCATCGGTTATAGCAGTGATGAACGGTGCAAATATCATACGGACACATGATGTACTTGCCACAAAGAGAGCTGTGAAAATGGCAGATGCCATCTTAGGTTGTGAATGCTAAATTCTAAATTATGAGTGCTAAATTGGAGAAAAACATAATTAAAGAGAAAGTATATAAATTTGCTTTGCATGTTATTAATATTAAATTTGTAAATTCCTTGCCCAAAAACATGGCAATCCCCATTCTTGGTGGACAACTTCTTCATGCAAGTACTTCTGTGGGAGCAAATGTAGAAGAGGCATTGGGTGCGGATAGCAAGAAGGACTTTTCTTATAAAATGAGCATTTAAAATGAGCATTGCTAAAAGAGAAGCGCGTGAGAGCAAGTATTGGCTTGAGTTGATAACTGACTCAAAATTAGCAAAAAGAGATAATGACTTAATTAGGGAAGCAAGCGAGTTAGTGAGTATCTTACCGAGTATTGTTAAGACTTCGCAAAGGAACACAGAACATCGAGCTAGGGGTAACTAATTTAGCATTTAGAATTAAGAATTTTTTTGAAAGCTATGGGGTTCATTAAATTCAGATTCATAGATGGGCTGGATATTGTAGTAGTAACTTTAATTATTTATTATTTTCTTTCCTTCATAAAAGGGACAAAGGCAATCCAGATGATAATAGGGCTCCTCAGTCTACTTCTTTTAGGTCTATTTGCTGACTTTTTTAAACTTGAAACCCTTTCTTTTATCACCAAAGGATTTAGTGCAGTCTGGATAATAGTCTTCGTTATCCTATTCCAGCCGGAGTTAAGGAATGCACTTGCAAGAATTGGTAGGACGAAGATTGGCAAATTCTTTACTAAAGAAAAAAATGTAATAATGGATGAACTTGTAAGTGCATTATTCACATTATCTAAAAATAAGCACGGTTGTATAATAGCTATTGAGCGAGATACTCCACTCAAAAGTTATATGGATACGGGGCGTATAATTGAGGCAAAGCTATCAAGTGAACTCATAACAACCATATTTAGTCCACATTCGTCACTCCATGATGGTGCAGTTGTTATTAAAGAAGATACAATAGTAGCAGCTGCTTGTATTCTTCCACTTTCAGAGAAGTCACTTAACACTACAATTGGGACACGCCATCGTGCAGCCCTCGGGCTATCAGAGGAGACAGATGCTTTATGTATAATTGTTTCAGAAGAGACTGGTAAAATAAGCTTTGCAACTGGTGGTAATCTTACAATGAATATTCCAGAAAATGAGCTTAAAAGTAGACTTTTAAAGGAGCTTGGCTAATTAGCGAGGCTAAAGCCTTGCGATACATTATGAGTAAAAGAGGGTATTTATATGGGTTTATTATTATATTTGTAATAGCTTTTTGTGTATACCTTTATACAGTGGAACCAAGTCTATCATTTTGGGATTGTGGTGAATTCATTGCATGTGGTTATTCACTTGGTGTTCCACACCCACCAGGTACTCCCCTATACACCCTTATCTGCCGTATATTTAGTCTGATTCCATTTGGACGTGAGATAGGATTTAGGGTAAATATGAGTTCAGTGATTACCAGTGCCTTTGTTGCCGTTTTTATCTGGCTATTGATAATTAAAATAATAGAAAGAGCTAAGAAAATTGATACAAATAAAGATAAAGTTATTGCCTGGTTAAGTGGAGCTGTAGGCGCATTTATAGCCGCCTTCTCATATACTTGCTGGTGGGATTCAGTTGAAACTGAGGTATATAGATTAGCAACACTTATACTTTTACTTTGCCTATTTTTGATATTGAAATGGGATGAAAACATTAAAAGCAAAGAGCATAAAAAATATCTATTAATCATTGCTTATTTACTAACACTTTCTTGTGGAATTCAATTAATCCCTTTACTTGCAGTTCCCGGGATACTACTATTTGCATTTTTAAAGAATCGTGAGGGGCTTAATGATTGGGATATTTTTCGTTTCATAGCTTTAGTAATACCATTTTTTGTCCTTTCTGTTGGTGTTCCACTTCCTTTAGTTGGTGTAATTACAATCTGTATAATTGGGTTCATAATCTTTAGCTATCGTAAAGCAGCATTTGATGGCAAATTCATAGGAATTGTCCTTTTCTTACTTGTTATTGGATTTACGACTTACGCTTATCTTATAATAAGAGCGCGCCAAAATCCTGGTATAAATGAAGTAGCTCCAACTACTATTAATAAGTTATGGGATGTATTCACAAGGAAGCAATACGGACCGGACAAGGTGTTAGCCGTCTTCATAAGGGAGACTGCAACAAAAGAGAATGGTTACAATTTCTTTCAAGCCTTCTTTGAGCAAATTAGGTTCTTCACTACCTATCTAATCTGGCAATGGATGCCGTATCCGAGAGAAGTAAGGTGGGAAGGTGCGGTAGTATCAAACTTTACAAAGATTGGCTCCATAGCTATTAATACTATTTTTATCTGTCTTGGCTTATTTGGAATCTATGCTCATTACAAAAGGGAGAAGAAAACATTTTTACCACTATTTATAACATTTTTTATGGTCACCATTGCACTTGTATTTTATATGAATTTTAAATTCTCACCATCTGACCCAAATCCACTTCATAGACCGACAGAGGTGAGAGAACGGCATTACTTCTTTGACCCCGCCTTTGCATTATTTGGGCTATATATTGGACTTGGGGTATGGGAACTACTTTCACGAATTAGATATGGCTGGCAGGCTATAGCGCCACTTTTTGCGATAGTGGCTTTTGTTCCAATTGCAGGTAATTTCAACTCACACGTCAATCGTCGTGGTCTATGGGTAGCAGACGATTATGGCTACAATATGCTTATGTCATGTGACGATGGTGCGACAGTGTTTACAAATGGGGATAATGACACTTTTCCATTGTGGTTTGCACAAGAAGTGAAGCATACAAAACCAACTGTGAAGGTTGCTAACTTATCTCTATTAAATACAGAGTGGTACATAAAACAGTTGAAGAGTTGGGGAGTTCCAATCTCATTTACAGACTATGAGATTGATAACCTTATGCCACTCCCTATGATGAAGGATGGTAAACCTGACCGCAGTCGCTTCCTTTTAGTAAAAGATTTTGGTGTTAGAGATATAATAGCTACAAATGGGGGCTATAAGTTTGAGCGTAAAGTATTTTTACCTATAAAAAGAGAAACTTTACCAAAAGAATACAGAAACAGATTCCCTAAAAATATGGAAGTTATTCCTCCAAACTACTACGCACGTAGGCTGCCAAGCGACTACTGGGTAAGACTTCCGGAGGAATACTTTTTACCCCCTAATGAATTTGCTAATCTTGTATTAAAAGATTATAAACCTAATAGTCCGGTATATTTTGCAGTTACATGTTCAAGAGACAACACAGCTGGATTTGAGCCCTACCTTTGTATGGAAGGGCTTGTGCGTAGAGTAACTGCAGGCGGGGCAGAATTTGACATATGGAAGTCAGATTCACTATTAAATAAGGTTTACAGGTATCGTTCTATATTTGACCCAAAAGTATATAAAGATGAAAATATAAAAAAGCTACTAACTAATTATTCAGCTGCCTACTTTGCTCTTGGGATGGCATATAAGGAAAAAGGTAGAATAGATAAAGCCATAGAGGCTTTTGAGTGTGGCAAGCGGTTCAAGACTGGTGAAACCCTTCTTCCATTTGCTTACCAACTTGCAGCTCTTTATGAAGTTATGGGAGAACACGAGAAAGCAGAATCTAATCTCAGCGAAATTCCTGAGGAGTCAAGAGGAGCTTCTGTGTGGTATGCATTAGGTGAATTTTACATAAGGAATAAGGATATAAAGAAAGCAGAATCTTCATTTATGAAGGCAATTGAGTCAGATTCAAATGACCCATCCGGGTATACAGGTCTTATTAAGCTTTACTACACTCAGCAAGATACTTATAGACTTCGTAAGTTATTTGAAAAATGTGCCCTTGACCCTAACCTCACGGGGAGGATTGTATCCATTTTTAGATTTGAGCGTGAAAATAAGCTTGCAGCCCTCATATTAGAGAACTGGCTTTCTTATCATCCACAAGACTCTATTGCTCGTGGTATGCTTAATGAATTACGGTGAGTGTAGCTCAATTGGTTAGAGCACTGGACTGTGGATCCAGTTGTTGGGGGTTCGAGTCCCCTCACTCACCCAGTTTTTTCTTGACAATGAATAAAAATGGGGTAATATTTTAGAAATGTTATATTTTATACTTTTTGTTTTCCTTTTAGCAGATTTAAAAGTTTATACTGTAACAAAAACGATTAACTCTCCTTTAACTACCAAAGAAACGCTTAAAGGAAAGAATATACTTATGGTGATTGCACATAATAATTTCCGTGACGATGAATATCAGATTCCAAGAGAGTTTTTTGAAGACTTGGGTGCTAAATTAGTTGTTGCCTCATCTGATACTACTCCTGCAATAGGTATGTTTAAGCTCAAAGTAAAGCCTGATATTCTTTTAACCCAAGTTACTATAGCTGATTTTGACGCTTTAGTCTTTGTTGGTGGCTCAGGTATTACAGAGTACTGGGATAGCAAAGAAGTTCACACTCTTGTTGACATTGCATTTAAGAGTAATAAAGTTGTAGGAGCTATATGCATAGCACCGATTATTCTTGCAAGAGCTGGTATCTTAAAAGGTAAAAAGGCAACTGTTTGGGAAAGTGTAGAGACAAAGCGCATTTTTAATGAAGAGGGAGTGAAATACACAAGATTGCCAGTTGTAACGAGTGGCAATATTGTGACTGCAAATGGACCTCAGGCTGCGAAGTTATTTACAGAGTCAATTGTAAATCTTTTGATAAAGGGAAATGAGGGTTGTAGTTCAAAGAGTAAAGAGGGCAAGTTGCGAGATTAATGAAGAAATTATCTCTCAAATTGGGAGTGGGTTTTTAATCCTTATTGGAGTAGAAAAGGGTGACAAGCCTCAATCTGCTAAATACTTGGCTCATAAATGTGCTAATTTACGTATCTTTGAAGATTCATATGGAAAAATGAACCTCTCTCTAAAGGAGATAAAAGGGGGTGAGGTTCTTGTAATTTCTCAATTTACTTTATGTGCTGACTGTAAAAAGGGATTAAGACCAAGTTTTGATTATGCTTCTTCTCCAGATCAAGCAATCGCCCTTTATAAAAAGTTTATAGAATTCCTTCGTTCTGAAGGCGTTACAGTTAAAGAGGGTGTGTTCGGTGAGAGAATGTCTATCTCACTTATAAACGAGGGTCCGGTTACCTTTATTTTATCAACATAAATTGTAGATTGCTTTGCTGTCGCTCGCAATGACAGAGGGAGGGCAATGATCCAGTCTATGACTGGCTATGGGGAGGCTACCTATAGCCACATTCATTGTGAGCTAAAGGCTCTAAATCATAGATTTTTTGATGCAACTCTCAGCATTCCTACAAGTCTCTCTTGTTATGAATTTAAAATAATAACTTTATTAAAAGAGCGTATCAAAAGGGGGGCAGTCTTTTTAAAAATTTTTGTAGAGGAGACTCATATTAAGCTTGACATTAAACGAGCTAAGGCGTATTATGATTTTATTAATAATTTAAAACTCTCTCTTGGGTTAGAGGAGAGCTCTATCCCAATTGACCTTTTTCTCAATTTTACAAAACAAGAAGCTCCTCCGTGGAGTGTAGTTAAAAAGGTTATAAACTCTTGTATTGACTGTTTAATTGAGTCAAGATTAGAGGAGGGTAAGAAATTGTTGTCAGATATTGAAACACATTTTAAAAAGATAAATAAATTGCTTCAAGTAATCGATCAGCGTGTCCCAAAACAAAAAGAGAGAAGGGAACAGTTTCTGAAAAGGATAACTCCTCTTATAAAAGATGGACTTGATGAGCACAAAATTGACGAAGAGTTTGCTTTCTTACTTATGAAAGAGGATTTCAACGAAGAGCAATCAAGATTAAAAGCCCATTTTAAGAAGTTCAAAAACATACTGTATAGTAAGAGACCTTCTGGCAAATATCTTGTGTTTCTCATTCAGGAGATGCAACGTGAGGCAAACACTATTTCTGCTAAAGTCAAGGATGTTGGTGTTTCTCAAGTTGTAGTAGAACTCAAAAAAGAACTTGAAGACTTAAGAGAGCAGGCTGAAAATGTATCATAGATTTAGACTGAATGTAGATTGCTTTGCTGTCGCTCGCAATGACAGTGGGGTAACTTATTTCGTTTTGGGCAACCACAATACCTGCCCCTACAATCAGTTCACATTAATGATAAAATGTTAGGTAAAGTTACCCCATTTCCAATAGTTCTTACTGCACCCTCAGGCACAGGAAAGACAACGATATGCAGGTGTATACTTAAAAAGAGTCCTCAAATTAGATATTCTATATCTGCTACTACTCGCAAGCCGAGGGATGGTGAAGTTGACAAGAAGGACTACTATTTTATTTCTAAGTCTACATTTAAGGATTGGATAAAAAGGGGCAAATTTTATGAGTGGGCTCAAGTTTACGGTGACCTTTACGGCACTCCAAAAGAGCCATTGCTCCAATATTTAAATACTGGTCATCATGTGCTGCTTACTTTAGATATTCAAGGTGCAAGAAGCATAAAGATGGCCTATCCGCTGTCAGTTTGTATTTTTATTTTGCCACCCTCTATATCCGAACTTAAAGTGAGATTACTTAAGCGTGATAAGGATTCGTTCAAAGTAATTGGTGAGAGATTAAAAGCAGCTACAGCAGAATTACATTACGCAAGTGAATTTGATTATGTTGTTGTAAATGAAAGTCTTGGGACAACAGTGAACAAGATTATGGCAATAATAGTAGCAGAGGAATGTAGCTTTAAGAGATTATATGAAAAAGCAGAAAAAAGACAAAAATAAAAAAGATAGAGCTTATTATCTTCCAATAGAAGATATTTGGAACAGATACGGCAATAAATATGAGGCAATAACTAAGATAGTTGAAGAGGTGAAGCGGGTTTTAGAAATAAAAAGCGAAGGTGATAGTGATATAAGTGATATAGTTGTTAAAGTACTTAAAGATTTAGTTAAAAGTGAGACAAGAGATGAAAAAAATAGTTCTGGGAGTAACAGGTAGTATAGCAGCTTATAAAGCATTAGAAATTGTGCGTTTATTTAAGAAAAAGGGTGAAGATATATTCTGTGTATTAACTCGGGAGGCAACAAAGTTTGTCTCCCCTCTTTCATTTTATACGCTTTCTGGCAACGAAGTTATATTTGATTTTTTTGAGTTAAAGAGGACACCAGTCCATGTTGAGCTTGCAACTCTTGATGCTATACTTGTTGCTCCTGCAACTTATAACTTAATAGGTAAAGTAGCGTCAGGAATAGCTGATGATGCGCTCTCCTGTATAATTGCTGATACTCGGTCACCTGTCATTTTTGCGCCATGCATGGATACAGGGATGTGGGAAAATTCAATACTTCAAGATAATATAAAGAAATTGAAATCACTTGGCTACCACTTTATAGAGCCAGTTATTGGTGAACTTTCTACCTTACAGATTGGGAAAGGTAGGTTTCCAACTCCTGAATTCATTGTAGAAGAGACTTATCGTATTCTTTACTCATCTAATGAACTGAATGGCAAGAAGATTCTTGTAACAGCAGGTAGGACAGAAGAAGACATTGACCCTGTGAGATGTATAACTAATAGGTCATCTGGTATAATGGGATATGCACTTGCATATGAGGCAAGGAGGCGGGGCGGCGATGTCACCCTTATTTCAGGTCCATCAAGTAGGGACACGCCATGGCGTGTCCCTACATCTGGGGTGAAACTTGTAAATGTGAGAACTACTAATGAACTTGAGTTAGAGGTTTTATCACGAGCCTCTGCTTCTGACATACTTATAATGGCGGCTGCAGTCGCAGATTATACACCTGTTCAACAATTTGATAAAAAAGTGAAAAATGAGTATATGGATATAAAATTAAAGCGGACGCACGATATTCTCAAGCTTGTAAGGAAGAAGAATAAGGGGCTATTTATTATTGGCTTTTCTTTAGAAACCGATGAGCATATAAAATGGGCAAAAACTAAGCTTAGAGATAAAGCTCTCAATCTCATAGTTTCTAATGATGTAGCTTCAATTGGCTCAAATGAGGCTCGAGTTAGTCTTATCAATTGCAATTTAAAAATAAAAAAATTGCCACTACTTCCAAAGTCTGAAGTTGCAAAGAAGATAATTGATTATGTGGTAGCCAGTATTTGAACTTAAAGTAAACCCGGATAAAACTCAACATGGATGAGTTTAAAACAAGATTTATTTCGTGGATTGGTAAATTACTACTTATTGTGATAGGTAGAAGTCTTAGGATAAGCAATGTAGGATACGGTTTTACCTTTATAACTAATAGAGAAAGGGCAATTTATGCATTTTGGCATGACTGTTTTTTCCCTCTTATATATTTTTTCAGACCCAAAACTAACAGATTTCGAAATACTGCTGTTCTTGTGAGCGAGCATAGGGATGGCGAATGTTTGGCAAGAATAATAAAGCCATTTGGATATAGAATAGTGAAAGCTACAAGTACAGATACGGGTAGAAAAGGGTTATTTGAGCTTCTTAAATTAGACGAAAGTTCACTTGCTATTGCACCGGATGGTCCTAAAGGACCGAGGCATAAGGTAAAAGATGGAGTTTTGAGAATCGCCAAACACACGGGGTTACCTATTATACCTATAGGGATTGGTATTTCAAATAAAATAACATTTGGAAGTTGGGATAGGTTTAACCTGCCGATCCCATTTTCGCGGTGTGTAATTTATTGGGATTCCCCTATATGGGTTGAAGAGATAGATGAGTATGTAAGAGAGTACCTTGAGACTACTTTGACAAAAATTAACACTCGTGCATCTGCATTACTTTAAAGATGTTCTATTTAAGTAGGTCTTTTTACTTGACATAAGTGTGTATTTGATGTAATAGTATTCTAATGAATCATAATGAATTAAATGGACTTATCCGAAAATGGCTTCAGAATGAAAAATTGTTGGGTAAAGATGTGATTGAGTTAGAGGGTGGATGGCAATTTTTACGCTTCTCTAAAAATATTACCGGAGAGGAAACGGCTACGTCAATATTAAAGGGTGCATCTATAAAAAAATGTAATGAGGATATAGCTACAAAGAAAGCCAGTGAACTTGAAGATTATTACTATGCTATAAAGAATTGCAATAAGTGTAATTTATATAGGACGAGAAATAACCTTGTATTTGGAGAGGGCAATCCTTGTAGCAAACTTGTTTTTATAGGCGAGGCACCTGGTAGAGAAGAAGACATGTCAGGACGTCCATTTGTTGGTGAAGCCGGTAAATTATTAACAAAGTTAATAAAAGAAATGGGGTTAGATAGGAGTGAAGTCTACATAACTAATATAATCAAATGTCGTCCTCCAGATAATAGGGACCCTTTACCAGAAGAAATTGAGAATTGTCGTATCTATCTTGAACATCAGCTTGAGATAATAAAGCCAAGTATATTATGTACTTTAGGTAGATATTCTACTTACTATTTGCTTGGCCTATCCGGACCATTTTCGAGTATAAGGGGTAAAGTTTATAAATATAAAGATGCATTAGTAATCCCAACTTATCATCCTGCAGCTTTACTTTATCACCCTGGATGGAGTGGCGATGTTAAGAGGGATTTAAAATTGGTTATGGAGGTGTATGATGGCAAATTCGCAGAATCCTGTGGACAAGGCAAAACAGGAACCACAAGCATTTGAGGCTGAGCAATCGGTTTTGGGGGCAATGCTCATTGATAGGGAAGCCATATCACGCGTAATAGAAATTTTGACTGATAAATCATTTTATACGGATGAACATCAAAAAATTTATCGCACAATAGTTGAGCTTTATGACAAAAATATTCCTATAGATCTTGTAATTCTCACGGAGGAGTTAAAAAAGAAGGACGAACTCGATGCAGTGGGTGGGGCAAGTTATCTAACTACTTTACTTGATAGAGTGGTATCCTCAGCAAATGTTACTCATTATGCAAAGATTGTAAAAGACAAGGCTACTCTTCGTGATATGATAAAATCGTGCAATCGTATTATTGAATCCGGGTATAATGGAAGTTCAGATGTAGACGAGATTCTTGATCAGGCTGAGCAACTTATATTTAACATAAAAGAAAAACGTGTAGAAAAGGGTTTTACTCATGTAAAGTCTGTTTTAAAGTCAAGCTTCGAGTTAATTGAAGAGCTCTCTGAAAAGAAGAAATACATTACAGGTATTCCATCTGGCTTTCCTGATCTTGACCGTTTGACAGCTGGCTTTCAGACATCTGATTTCATTATTGTAGCAGGCAGGCCTTCTATGGGTAAGACTGCTTTTTGCCTAAATGTAGCAGAATACACAGGAATAACTCAGGGATTAGGTGTAGGTATATTTAGTTTAGAGATGGCAAAGGAGCAGGTAGTGATGCGGATGCTTTGTTCACAGGCGAGAGTGTCTTCTCACAAGGTACGGACTGGTTTTGTAAAGAAAACAGATTGGCCTAAGTTGACAACAGCGGCTGGTTTACTCTCCAATGCGCCAATCTTTATTGATGATACTCCTGGGATTCCAATTCTTGAGTTACGTGCAAAAGCAAGGAGATTAAAATCAATGTACGATATTAAGCTTTTAATTGTAGATTACTTACAGCTTGTCGTAGGTCCGCGGTCTGATACTCGGCAGCAAGAAATTTCAGCTATATCACAGTCACTAAAGGGGTTAGCTAAGGAGCTTAATATTCCTGTCATAGCTGTATCTCAGCTTTCAAGGGCTGTTGAGGCTCGTGTAGATAGGCGACCTGTACTTTCTGACCTTCGTGAGTCAGGCGCTATTGAGCAGGATGCGGATGTAGTTTTGTTCATTTATCGTGAAGAGCGATACCGACACACACCAGAGAATGAAGGGCTTGCTGAAATCACTATTGGTAAGCAGCGTAATGGCCCTATTGGGAAGATTCCATTAACATTTATCAAAGAATACACACGGTTTGAGAGTTGTGCAAAGGGTGAAGTAAGTATGTTAGATGAGGAAGCAGTTGAAGGATGAAGGGTACATTTGAATACATAGGGGATGTGGCACTTTTTGTTAAGGATGTTTTTCGGACTATTCCAAGATTTTATAAATCAACTCACCTGATAATAGAGCAAATTGTATTTATAGGGGTGGGGTCGCTCCTAATTGTTTTGGTAACTAACTTCTTTGGTGGTGCCGTAACTGCTTATCAAGCTGCATTTCAAGGCCGTGAATATCTTCCAGATGTGTATGTTGGGATGAGTGTGATAAAGGCTTATATGATAGAATTGGGACCGCTACTGACTGGTCTAATTGTTGGTGGTAGAGTAGGCTCATCAATAACAGCTGAGATTGGCTCTATGAGGATAACAGAACAAATAGATGCTTTAGAGACACTCGCTATTGACCCTATACGATATTTAGTACTTCCTAGAGTGATAGGAGGGGCGATTGCATTACCATTACTTACAGTGGCGGCTGAATTTATAGCTTGTGTTGGTGGAGGAGTCTGTTCAGTATTTCTTTTACATATAAAGCCCTTGGTTTACCTTGAAGGATTAAGATTTCAGTTTATGCAGCATATACTTTGGGGTGGTCTTCTCAAGGCATTTGTGTTTGGTATAATAATTGGATTAATGGGTTCGTATCATGGATTTAGAGCTACTGGTGGTGCTGAAGGAGTGGGTAAGGCAACAACATATGCAGTTGTTTCTATATTCATACTTGTACTGATTTTTGATTTTGTTATTGCACAGATTGTATTTTAAGATGGTAAGTATTTCAAATCTTACGAAATCTTTTGGTAATAATAAAGTACTTCAAGGAGTTAATCTTGAGATTCCTGATGGTACCACAACAGTAATTATTGGGAGTTCCGGTTGCGGCAAGACTGTTCTCTTGAAGCATATAGTGGGATTGATACGACCTGATGCTGGCAAGGTAGTAATAGATGGTAAGGATGTAACAACTCTTTATGGACAGCCTCTTTTTGAATTACGTCGTCGTATAGGAGTAGTATTTCAAGGGTCTGCTTTATTGGATTCACTTACTGTAGCTGATAATATAACTCTTGGTATACGTGAGCATACAAGGGTTTTAGAAAAAGAATTAAATAGAATTGTTAAGGAGAAGTTGGCATTGGTCCATCTTGATGGTGCTGAGAGGTTAACTCCTTCTGAGTTATCGGGTGGCATGAAGAAAAGAGTAGCAATAGCGAGGGCACTTGCTATGAACCCTGACTATATACTTTATGATGAACCAACTACAGGACTCGACCCTGTAACAGCAAAAAAAATAGATGAACTAATATGTGACCTACAAAAAGAGCTTTCAATTACTACAATTGCTGTAACTCATGACCTAACCTCTGCTTATAAAATAGGTAATAAAATTGCAATGCTATCACATGGCAGGATTATTTTTGAAGGTACTCCTGATGAGATAAAGAATTCTGAGAATAAAGAGATTGATGAATTTGTTAAAGGGAGGGTATATGAATAAAGGATTAAAGGCAGGTATTTTTGTAGTCGCTATCGTTGTGATATTGATTGTAGGCTGGATTTGGTTAGCACAGATTGAGTTTGGTGCAAAAAATTACGAGGTGAGTATTAGCTTTCCCGATGTTACAGGACTTAAGGTTAACGACCCAGTTAAAGTTTGGGGAGTAGAAAAGGGTAGAGTTAAAAGTATTGAATTTAAGAAAGGATATATAGAAGTTAAAGTATTATTAAGTAAAGATGTTAAACTTTACAGTGATGCATACTCAGAAATACTTGATGTAGCTATGATATCTGGGACAAAGTATGTTAAACTTGACCCCGGGACATCTGATATTCCATTTGATACTAAAAATTTAATCCCCGGTGAGCCGAGCCTCGGTATACCTTTTTCGTTAATAGGTAATTTAGGGGATAAGGTTAACAAGTTATTTACAGTTGCAGAGAATGCAAATTTAATGAAATCTTTTACTATAATTTTGCAAAATTTACAAGAAACTACTACTTACTTATTGCAAATAGTCAAAGAGAATGAAAGCGATTTAAAAAGTATTACCAAAGGATTAAAAGATGATTTTGATAAGTTAAGGAAAGCAGGTGACAATCTATCATCTGCTGCTTCTCATGTAGATTCTCTCGTTTACGATATGAGGTATGGGAAAGGGACGATAAGTAAGCTTGTAAATGAAGATAGCTTATATTTAGAGCTCAAAACGACCCTCTCTGCAATAAAAGGGCTTGCTGAGGATATAAAAGAGAATCCTAGCCGCTATTTAAAGATTTTCTGATGGCAAAGCAACAAAAGAGATACTTATGTGAGGAGTGTGGCTATTCTTCACCCCAATGGCTTGGTAAGTGTCCAAATTGTGGTAAGTGGGAAACATTTATTGAGGAAGTGATAACACCCAAATTCAAGAGTGTCACTAAGGTTAAGCCAAAACTGCTATCTGAAATTGAAATCTTAAAGACAGTCCGAATTTCCACAGGAATAAATGAATTTGACAGAGTTCTTGGGGGCGGTATTGTAGAGGGGTCAATAGTTCTTGTTGGGGGCGAACCCGGAATTGGCAAATCTACACTTTTACTACAATCTACTGATATGTTTGCAAGAAATGGGATAAGCGTTCTTTATGTTTCAGGTGAGGAGTCGCCTGTTCAGATTAAATTAAGGGCAAAACGACTTCAGGTAGCTGAGAATAAGATTTATATGTTAGCTCAAACAGATATAGAAGAAATTGTAAAAGAGATTGAATTGCTGTCGCCCGATATTGTTATTATAGACTCTATTCAGACAGTATATCACACAGAAATTGATGCCCTCCCCGGGAGTGTAACACAAGTTAGGGGTTGTGCATTGAAGCTGATGGAGATAGCTAAATCAAATGGGATTCCAGTATTTATAATAGGGCATGTGACAAAGGAGGGAACAATTGCAGGTCCAAAGACACTTGAACATATGGTTGATGCTGTACTTTATCTTGAGGGAGATAAGAATCATTATTATAGAATTTTAAGAGCAGCTAAAAATAGATTCGGCTCTACACAGGAGATCGGTGTATTTGAGATGAAAGAGGAAGGTCTTTCTGAGGTTAAGGACCCTTCGTTTATTTTCTTAGGTGAAAGGCATGAGAATCCACCAGGGACTGTGGTAACTTGTGCTATGGAGGGGTCTCGTCCATTTCTTGTCGAAATTCAAGCCCTACTTGCACCTTGTGGATACAGGATGCCTCAAAGGGTGAGTGCAGGTATAGATTACAAGAGACTTACAATGCTTTTAGCAGTTGTAGAACGGAGAGTCGGCGTTAAAGTGAGTACACAGGATGTCTTTATCAATGTAGTTGGTGGGCTTCATATAGAGGAGACAGCGAGTGATTTAGCTGTTATTTTGGCAATAGTTTCAGGTGCAAGAAATACCCCTGTAGCTGAGCAGACTGCAGCATTAGGGGAGGTAGGACTTACTGGTGAAGTTAGGCCTGTAGGACTTATTGAGAAGAGAGTAAAAGAGGCAGAAAGGCTTGGGCTTACTCGATGCATAGTGCCTTCAAAATATAGCAAGATTTCTTCGGGTATAAAAATTATTGGTGTTAAGAGTGTAGGTGAAGCAATTCATGAAACTCTCCATTATCATAGTAAATTATAATACTAAGAATTTCTTACACAGAACTTTGTCCTCAATTTATTCTACTCCACCAGGATTTGAATTTGAGACAATAGTTGTTGATAACGCATCTACGGATGGCAGCGTAAATCTATTAAGAGAAGAGTTTCCATATGTAAGGCTAATTAAGAATGTGAGTAATGTAGGATTTGCGAGGGCAAGCAATCAAGCTATATCAAGGAGTCGTGGTGAATACATATTATTTTTAAATCCGGATGCTGTCCCAGAATCAGGGGCTCTGGAGCGGATAGTTAAATTTATGGAGCAAAAACCTCATGCAGGATGTGTGGGTGGTAAATTACTTAATCCTGATGGCAGTCTACAGCTGTCGTGTCGTAGCTTTCCGACTTATATAAGTATCTTCTTTGGCAGACTTTCCCTTATAAGAAGGATTTTTCCCGGTAACCCATTTTCTAAGGGGTTTTTGTTAACTGACCTTGATTACAATAAGGAACAAAAAGTGGATTGGATAATAGGAGCCTGTATGCTTACAAAGCGTGAAATATTGGAAACATTTGGATATTTTGACGAAGATTTCTTCATTTTTGTAGAGGATTTAGATTTTTGTTATAGATTGAAAAAAGGGGGGCTTGATATTTATTACTTTCCTGGTGCAGTGTTTTACCATCAACTTGGAGCCAGTACAAGTAAATATTGGCTAAACTCAATTGTACACCATAATTTTGGGATGTATAAATTTTTTAAAAAGCAGTATCAGCTACCGTTAATTTTTGCAGTAATTGCAAGTCTTGGGCTTGTTCTAAGGGTATTTTTTATTGTTTTGTCCAAGTTAGTTATAAAAAGTGTAAAAAAATGTTAAAAGAGAGGCTGCAAGTATTTGCAAAAGTAAATCTGCTAATAGACTTATTACTTACTTGCTTATCTTTCATTTTAGCATTTTATTTAAGGGCATCACTGCATCTGCCGGGTGAGATTAGCTTGAGATTTGACACAGTAAGTTGGCTACTTTTAGTTATTATTCCCGTATGGTGTATTTTGTTTGTTTACGAGAAAGCATATGATGTACTTGGCGAACGCAATGTTTATCTTTCAAGCTTTAAAGCAATTGCAGAGGGTATGGGAATACTATTTGCCGTGCTTTTCTTTAGGAGAGCATATATTCAATCAAGGCTATTTCTTGTATTTTTTGGCGTTATCAATACTATATTTATCCTTCTTTCAAGAAAGGTTGGGACTCTACTATTAGGAGAACAATCGGTCTTTATAATAGGAGGAGGAGAAAAGGCGACGATATTTTACAACTTCTTAACACGCCATTCTCCTTTAAAGTTTAAGCCAATTGGAACTTTAGAATTGAACTCCAATTTTAGTGATATGAGTAAGTTAGAATATACTATATCAACTACTCCTATAGACTGGGTAGTTTCTATAGTTGACAATTCTGATTTCAATTTGAGACTTATAGAATTATGTAAGAAAGTGGGTATTCCTATATCATGGGCGATCCCAACTACAGATGCAAGGGTAGATGTAGAAGCTTATGGTGGGATATCATTTTTTACTTTCTCCACAGCACCAGTGGTGTCTGTTGCACTTATATTTAAATATACTATGGATAGGATAATTGCCTTTTTATTGCTTTTGTTAACTTCACCATTGTTTTTTTTGATAGTTTGCATTATAAAATTAAGCTCTAAAGGGAGCGTATTTTTTATACAAGAGAGAGCCGGATTAAATGGAAAGAAGTTTAGATTCTACAAATTTAGGACAATGGTAGAAGGGGCTGAATCTATGCAACAAGAGTTTATTCCGTTAAATATTATGGCAGGTGCAGTATTTAAGATACCAGACGACCCAAGAGTTACAAAGCTTGGTAAATTCTTGAGGCGAATGAGTCTTGATGAATTACCTCAACTTCTCAACATATTACACGGTGATATGAGTTTAGTCGGTCCCCGTCCACCACTGCCATCTGAAATAGAGAAATATGAAAGATGGCAAAGGCGTAGATTATCAATGAAACCCGGCCTAACCTGTATATGGCAAGTATCGGGGAGGAATGAAATAGATTTTGACAAGTGGATGGATTTAGACCTTAAGTATATTGATAACTGGGGAATTTGGCTTGACTTCAAAATACTTTTACGTACAATACCGGCTGTCATTTCTCAAAAGGGAGCGTATTAAAATAATATTAAATATCAAAAATCAAATACCAAAAAATTAAAAATTCACCGCTTACCCTGTTTACATCAATGATAGAAATTAGAGAACTTAAAGGGAATGTTATACACGATTTTCCGTATCCTAAAGCTCGCAGGAAATGTCCACATACTGCACTTATATCTGTAACACACTCAGGAGCCTGTATCCATAAGTGCCCAATGTGCTATGCGAGAGCATACCCATGGTCAGTTGAAGATGAGCTTGTAATTTATGAAAATGTGCCAGATAAATTGGAAAAAGAAATACAGAAGGCAAAAGTTTTGCCCCCATTTTATATATCACAAGTAAGTGATGCACTCCAACCAGTGTCTGAAGTGAGAGAGCTTACATTTAAAGTAATAAAAATAATTATCAAATACAAACTAAGTTTCCATATACTGACTAAATCTGCAGATGGGGCATTAGAACTTATCAACAATATACCAGAACTTATACTGTATCCTTACTGGTATCTAGCAATGACTGTAGAAGCTACACCTGAGAAGCATGAAATCACATCTCCTTATGCATCCCCTATTGAGGAAAGGTTTAAAGCAATTAAAAAATTAACCCGATATGGAATACCAGTTGTGGGACGAGTAGACCCTACAATACTTGGATTTGTTGAACTTGATGAAGTGTGCTGGATTATAAACAGACTTGCAGATAGTGGTGTACAACATATAATTGGATCGCTTGGCTACTATAATACTTTAGCTATGAAGAGATTACTTGATGCCATCTTGCACTCAAATTGGAAAGATTGCATCCCAAAAGTAGAAAAAATTTATGGCTGTAGGGGTTTGATTAATCAAACCCCTACAATAAATGATTATCCTAAAAGTAAACGATTTATGGCATCTCTTGATACAAGAATTAAATTTCATTCAATATTGAGGAGAGAAGCCGAAAAATATGGGCTATCTTATGCTGTATGCTTAGAACTACCCAAAGAATACGATTCAAAAGGAATACCGTCATGCGAAGGTATAAAAAGGAATTTTGTCCACATTAAAGGAGAAGATGGAGATTTTCACCTTGTGAATTGTTGTGGTGATTGTCTGCACTCTTGCCCTAATGAGAGCAACCCACCGTGTGGTAAGAAAGAACTACAGATACAATATCCGTATAAACTAAGAACATTAAGTTAACACCACCTTAAATTACCTGAGTTTGACAGCTGTTATTTTTGAAGTATCAATTTACCGTATTTAAATAAGTGGATCAGATTTCTGTTTGCTGGGCATACCCATGCACAGCTCCCGCACTCTATGCAATCAAGTATTCCGTACTCTTTTGCTCTATCAATTTTTTTATTTGCTACATAGTCTCCTATTGTGCATGGCAATAGTCCCATTGGACACACTTCAACACAAGAGCCGCATCTTATACAGACCTCTTCCTTAAAAATAGAAACACTATCCTTCCCTTTCCCGATAAATCTGGATTTCCGCTTCGCTCCAAGAACTAATATACCTGTAGTTGCCTTTATTACAGGAGCTTCATCGTTTGGCTGTGCTATCCCCATCATTGGACCGCCCATTATAATTTTATCTGGCTCACCATTATAACCACCACAAAATTCAATCAAGTCTTTAAAAGGAGTCCCAATCTTTACTCTTAAATTTTTGGGCTCCTTTACTTTACCTGTAACAGTTATTATCCTTTGAATGAGTGGTTTTCCATGCTTACATGCTTCATAGATTGCAAACGCTGTACCAACATTTTGGACATATACTCCAATATCAAATGGTAGCCCACCGGATGGCACTTCCCTCTTTGTAATTGCCTTTATAAGTTGCTTTTCTCCCCCTTGTGGGTATTTTGTGTGCATAATGCAAAGTTTGAATTTAAATTCAGGTGCAATTTGCACGAATTTCTCTATTGCATCTGGTTTATTCTCCTCTATAGCAATGTATCCTATTTTAGCATTAAGAGCTTTTAATATAAGTTTACCACCTTCAAGTATCTCTTTTGGATGCTCAACCATAAGTCTATGGTCTGCAGTAAGGTATGGCTCACATTCAGCACCGTTTAAAATAACTGTGTCAACAGGTTTATCTTTAGGTGGTGATAATTTTACATGTGTAGGAAAAGCTGCGCCTCCAAGCCCAACAATTCCAGCTTTTTTAACTATATTGACAATTTGGGATGGAGTAAGTGAGTCATAATCTTTAAGTTCTATAGGTTTATCATATTCGTTTTTGTTATTTGATTCAATAATTGCTGAAAGCGTAGTAATTCCAGCTGGACTGTATCTCGGTTCAATACTCTTTACAACACCTGATATACTTGAGTGTACTGAAGCAGATATACGACCTTGTATATCACCAATTTTAGTTCCTATCTTGACTTCATCTTTTGGCTTTACTAATGGTTTAGCAGGTGCTCCCGTATGCTGTGCTAATGGAATGACCGCAATTTTAGGGGTAGGAGCTTCCTCTATGGGCTTACCTTGAGTTAAATTCTTACACTGTGATGGATGGACACCACCTCTAAATGTATAGAGGCGCATTAATCGGGCTCCTTTTCCAAAGGATTCTGCGAACCAATTGCCTCCCTAGTGATTTTTCGCACAAATGGGTCTTTATCATTTATAAATTTTTTGATTCTATCATCTCCAAGTTTTGACAGTGCCTCAATAGCGGCTATCCTTATTTCTCTTGACTTACCTGTAGAAAATATAGTCTTAGGTGACGTCATTTTAAATAGTATAGGAATTGAACTTGGATTACCAATTTTACCCAAAGATTTACATGCCTCTACCTGGACTGTTTCTTTTTCCTCTTTGGACTCGATTAGTTTAATTAGTTTTGGGACTGCAGGTTCATATTTCATATCACCCAAAAATTCAATTGCCCTCTCCTTGATGATGTAGGATTCATCATCAACTGCTTCAAGCAATACCTCCTTTGCAGGCTCTGTCCCTATTTGGCAGAGGATATCAAGCGTCTTTCTACGGACTTGAAAATTTGGGTTAGCTAATTCTTTATGGAGTCCCTCAACAACCTGTGCTTCATGCCCAATCCCATCTAACACATCTAAAATCCTTAATGATGGTGTGAGCGATGTATCTGCTTCAAGTTCTTTAATTAATTGATTCACAGCTTCATTGCCAATTTTTACTAAAAGGTCAGCAACACTTTTGCGTAGTCTGAGGTCTGATGTTTCTTTAATCTTCTGAATAAGTGGAGAAGCACAAGATTCTCCAAGGTCTAATAGGATTGAAGATGCTTTACTTTGTTTAGACTCATCAGTTGACGATAAGTCATCTACAAGCAGTCTTGTAAGTTCGCTACTTACTAATCTATCAATTGTAGCTCTTGCATGTTTCTTTCGCTCTTCAAACTCCATAGATTTTACATGTTCACTAAACATACCTGTAATAGCATGGGTTTTGGCATAATCTCCTTCTTTTAAATATCGATTAGCTGCATGCTCAAGCAGGCTTGCTAACTCTTGGTAAATTTGACTGTTTGTTTCTTTACGCCCAGTTTCAATAAATTTCTCATCAACTCGCTCAACAATTTTTTTATCAGTTAAAGATTCAATTATTGAGTATAACTTTTTAAATGATATTACTGTTTTCAATCTTACATCTGTAATAGATGCCTCAAGATTAGCGGCTAACTTATCGCATAACTCACTGGCGAGTTCTAACTCATTTGGCGAGCGAAGGCTTTGAAGCAATGTTGGTATTTTTTGAAGTACTTCATCCTTAAGTAGAAAACTTGTGTCTTTCTTAAGAAAAGTTTTTACTTCCTCTACTGGTGAAATCTGAACACTGGGCGCTACGGCCGTAGGCGCCTCTTCTTTTACTTCACCAAATAAATCAGCACTAATCTCTGGTTTTGATTTGAGTAATTCAGATAAGATTTCAGAGTCATCGAGTGAAAACCTCTTTACGACTTCTAATTTTATTCTCTTTTTTATCTCTTTGTTATCAATTGAATTCATAAGGCTGGAAAGCTCACCAAGAGTTTGTAGTATCTTTTCCTGTGGAGCTATACCCTCTTTCCCTTTTTCAATAACAATGTCTTTTTCACCTATTGATACATATACTTTTTCGTTTATCTCAATATGGGGAAGTCCCTTAGGTTCAGCTTTTTGTTTTTCTGATAAATTACGAAGAAAAGTGTACAACTCTCCTTGAGTGAATCCGGGTTTAAATGTTATACTTTTAATATTGCATGCGTATAGGGAATCAAGAAATATACCTCCTTGAGCCTCAATTGGCTTACCATTAGCAAGAATTTTGCCTTCAGATTCACTTATAATGAATGTCTTTTCCTTTTTGAGTGCATCGGATAAAATTTTGTGGCAAGTAGTCAGAGAGTCTTTAATAAGACGGCTCTCAGGTGGATACAATAATATATTGCTGATAGCAATTCTGAATTCTTTTATTAAATCTTCCATTAGGCTAATAAATTATATCCTAATTATTACAAATTGTCAAGTATTTGAAAGCTCTTTTTTCTAATCACAATTAATGAAATGATAAAAGTTAGCATTCCACAACCACCGATAAACCCTAATATAAAATTAACTGGTAAAAAAGTAACCCAACCTGCTATCTTTACTAAAACAAATTTGTAAATGTAATAAATTGCAAGCATGGCTATTCCACTCAAAAGTACGCCTTCAATAAAGTTTCTTAAACTAAATTTCCATCTGTAACCATTGAATTGATATACTGTTTGAGTTTGTTCAGCCTTCATAGGCTTATCAGGCGTAGTGTTTACCTTAAGTGATGCTAATTTATTCTTTAAAGTGGATGCCCTCTCTTTCAAAGTCACAGCAAGTGTAAATATAAGCGAGAGAAATAATAAGCCACCTATTCCAGATGAAATCTGTTTAAAGTAACTTGAGATTGCACATACACTTTGAGTGTATCCTTTACCATAAACAACTTCTTTGATTCCTTGCAAAGCCTTAATTGAGTGCCTTATTGAATCAATGTATTCAGTTGTTCTACACTCTGGTCTTAAGATAATTTTAAATGAGGCAGGTAGCGGATTTTCATCCATTTCTCTAAGGAATGGAGTGCTATCTTTAAAGTCTCTTTTAAACTCTTGAAGTGCTTGCTCTTTAGAAACAAATATGATTTCTTTAACCCCATCTAACTTTTCAATTTTTGAACTTAATGAATAATAGTTTGCGTCATCCTCTAAAAATGCCTTGACCTCTATCTTGTTCTTAAGGACTTTGATATATAAGTATGAATTAAATTCTAATAGCAAAAAAATTCCAATAATGAGAAAAGTCAAAAAATTCAATCCTTTACTTATCATATCATATATGTTTTTAATTATAAAATAAATTTCCCATAAATCAAGTTTTAATTACTGGAGTTTTCCCCTTTTTTATTTTTCCAGCACACTCAGACTGCTTAACCTTTCAACTGACGCTAATTAAAAAATCCTTGACAACTTTTATTAAAGATAGTATATTAAAATAAAATGGGCCGTTAACTCAGGCGGTAGAGTACTGGATTTTTAATCCAGGAGTCGCGGGTTCGAATCCCGCACGGCCTAATGTCCTCATCGTCTAGGGGTTAGGACACCACTCTTTCAAGGTGGTAACACGGGTTCGACTCCCGTTGGGGACATTGAATTATAAAATATGATTACACAGATGGAAATAGCGATTTATGTTTTAATCTGTGCAATCTCAAATAAATCTGTGTAATCAGGTATTATGCAAATAATCCTAATTATTGCCTTTCTTGTATATCCTGTTAATCCTGATAACAAAGGGTTATTCCACAGTGTATCTCCTTATTTTTACAAAGAGAAGACACTCTACCTATTTAGCGATGTATTTGGGACTTATGGCCCGAGACCTGATATATTGCGTGATAGACATTGGTATGGCGATGGGTTATATGGGGTTGGGTACACAATTTTACCGCAATTGGAGCTGTTCTTGGCAAATCATGGATATGTAAAGTATATAGAGCGGGTAATACTTGGGGATACACGATTTGTGGATATGCCGCAAATCTTACTTGGTGTTAAAACAGGATTCCCGTTGAAGGTTGGTAAATATTCCTTGGCTAACGGATTTATAATATGGGTTAATCAATGGGTAAGTCGATTAGCAGCAAAAGAAATCCCCAGTGATATTGTAGATGAATTTAAGCCGACAAAACTTTATGATTTAGAGACTGGTATTAGATGGCTTCTCGGATTTGAATCCTCAATTGGTACATCTTATTTTAACATTGGATACACGCAAGTCTCTCACTTCCACAATGGTTATCAAAAAGGACTTATCGCATTGGGAGGAGGTACAGAATTTAATTTTCTACCTTATCTTCATCCGGGAATAGAATTTTCAAAAGATGACATAATAACTTCTGTTACTCCACAGATAAAGTTCTTATTTAAAGACATATTAAATCTAAATTTTGGCCTCGATTTTCCAATTTCTGACTTTGACTGGGTTCCAGATGATACGCTTGTAAAAACGCCAAGATTGATGCTTTCTATGAATTTAAACTTTAATTTAAAGAGACCGGCCATACCAAGTGCAAATATATTAGTTAAAGGAAGTGTGTGTGACTTACTATCAAAAAAGCCTATCCCTGGGACGATTACCTTTATAGGGCCGGTTTCTGGAACGATAAAAAGTAAAGGTGGAGTTTATGAGCTTGTTCTAAAAAAAGCCGGTGCATATAGGATAAAGGCAGATTGTCCCAGTTATAAGTGGGAGGAGAAAGTTATTAGGGTGATGGACTGCGATTTAGTAAATTTAGATTTTCAATTGTTAAGGGCAGTGGATTGGTCAATTACTGGCAGAATATTAGATAAAAAGACAGAAAAACCAGTTTATGCAACCATCAAATTAGTTGGCGATGAGGATGCATCAACTTATTCGGATTCCTTATCCGGAGAGTATAGACTATGGGTGCAAGCTGGTTCTTATTATTTACATATTAAAGCACCGGGTTACATAAGTAAAAAGATTCCAATTTTTATTTCAAATGCAACTATTTTACAACAAGATGTACGGTTAGAGCCAAAAAAGTAACCATTAGAGTTAAAAAGAAATTTAAAGTAAAGTATGGAATGCGGATTGCCCAGCCTGTAATTGCAAAGTCATACCGTGTTAAAATAACAGAGAGAGAAATTTCGTCTACAAAACGAGGTTCACATGGATTTGGGTCAACAGGTATCTAACCTGACTGCTGTCAGGCCTACCTTGCCGTCAAGCAGGCAAGTAAAGATTCTTGTATCGGTTTGGCCTGGATTAGGCGACGTTGTATTTGCGACTCCAGTATTCAGGATATTGCGTAAAAAGTTCCCGGATGCCAAAATTGCAGTCTTAACTCAGTCTAAAGGTGGAAAAGAGTTATTAAGCCATACTCCGTACATTGACGAAATTGTATACTCTCCTCTTTTATCAATACCTGCACTTGTTTTAAAGTTTAAAGGATATGATATTGGACTTCAATGTTCAGGTCCTATCCAGTTATTTTTTATACTTTGTAGGATTAAGAAAAGAGTGAGCTTTAGTGGAAATCCATTTTGGTGGCTTTATCCTGTGAGTGATAATAACTATCACTCTACAGAGTATTATCTAAGAGCGGTAGATAAGATAGATGGAGTAAAGTTAAGAGATACAAATGGGTGTGAACTCTTTATTGGAGAAAAAGGAAAGAGGTTTGCACAAGCTATGTTAAAAAATATCCCTCACCCAATTGTAGCTGTACATCCTGGGGCAAGATGCAATAAGAATAAACAATGGGGAGCCAAAAATCTTGTTAAGCTTTGTAACTCCATCATTGAAAAATTTAACGCCCAAATATTGCTAATTGGAGGTAAAAGTGATGTAAAATTATGTAACTATATCCAGAATCATATCCATACAAAAGCTTTAAATCTTGCAGGAATGACGACACTACTCCAATCAGCCGCTATTATTGAGGAGTGTGACTTGTTTATAGGACATGCATCCGGGCCTACTCATATAGCAGCTGCACTTGGCACTCCTGTAGTTGCAATATACGGTGCAGATAACCCAAAAAATTTCGCCCCATTAGGGAGAAGTGTGATAGTTGTGACACCAAAACTTAGATGTGCACCATGCTTCCACTTTTACAGAAACTTTTTATGGGGTCTTAGGCTAAGATATATCCCAGTTTGCAAAGCTATTCAAACAATTAAGGTGGAAGATGTATTTAATGCATGCGCTCAAGTTTTAAAAAATGAGGAAAAAGAAAGAAAGTAAAATAAAGTATTTTTTAATATCATTCTTCACTTCTCTCATAGTAGCCGCTTGTGTTTCATACGGAATTTTTCAATTCTTTTTTAAATTCAAATGGGTTGAAGTACCAAAAATTGATGGAACAACACTTTCGGAAGCAATAACTACACTTGAGAAAAGCGGTCTTGAAATTATAGTAGAAGAAGAGCGCGCTGATACCATCGTCCCTGAAGGTAAGATAATATCACAACAACCACTTCCGTGGAGCATAGTAAGAAAGGGAACATTAATTAGAGTAGTGTTGAGCAAAGGGCCGTTGAAGATAAAAATGCCAAATCTTATAGGAATGCCACTGGACGAGGCAGAATTTAAACTAAATGAAATTGGTCTATCGGTTGGTGAAGTCAAATATGAAATTTCTGATTCAGCTCCTAATTCTATTATATTAAGCTCTCCCGGCCCAAATGAGTTTGTAGAGAAAGGTAAAATTGTAGACCTCATTGTAAGTAGAGGAGCATATTTAATCACTGTCCCAAACTTATTTGGAAAGACATTATGGCAAGCAAGGAAGATTTTAGCGGAGAAAGGACTTAAAATTGGAGATATTTATTATACATGCGATGAAGAATATAGATTTGGTATAATTATACGCCAGGACCCACCTGCTAATACCAAAGTGAGTAAAGAAACTCCTATCTATTTTACTATAAATAGGGAAGAGAAATGAAGACATTTGGGATTGTAATTTTGATAATTGTTGTATCTTTTGCACTTGGTGTGATTGGATTTAATTTCATCGTTATGCCCCTATGGGTGGGACTACATGAGGAAACAACTGTCCCAGATGTTTGCGGTAAAACATTAGAAGACGCAAAAAATACGCTATCTAAACTTGAGCTTAAAAGTGAAGTAAAAGCTCAAAAATTTAGCAATATGCCGGAAGGTGTTGTTATCTCTCAAATCCCTTTACCTACAAGGCGCGTAAGGAAGGGAAGGATTGTAGAGTTATGCATCTCAAAAGGGATAGAGAAAGTTAAAGTTCCATGGGTTCAAGGGTTGCTGGTCTCTCAAGCACAAAATTTAATTGAAAGAACAGGATTTAAGTTAGGCGAATTAAATTACGAATACTCAACTACAGTCCCTGAGGGCAAAGTAATTTATACCATACCATCCACAGATTCACTTGTTCCTAAAGGATATAAGATTGACATCTTTGTAAGTGGAGTAGTGAAACAAAGCACTATGCCCGAACTTACAGGAAGAAGCTTAAAAGAGGTAAAAGAAGAGGTAGATAAACTTGGCTTAGATTTAGTAGTTAAGTATGCTGCAGAACCCTCTTCATTAGGAATAGTTATACTCCAATCCCCACCAGCTGGGGCCACAGTAAAGGCGGGCGATTCGCTATATTTGATAGTTGGGAGACCGTCTCAAAAGTAAAAATAGTAGAATTTAGGGTTTAGGTACTTAACGCAGCAAAATAAGTTTTTCTGCCTTTATGCAATCTTTTGATACAAATTTTGCAAAATAGACGCCAGATGGAAAGCCTTTGGTAGACCAGTTCACATTATAATACTCAGGTTCCTTCTCTCCGTTGACCGTTGTCTCTACCATACAATATAGGAATAGGAAAATATGGGGTCTGTCCTTTGTCCCTTTCTTGTCCTTGTTATCTTAATCACCTTTGCTCAATATTTTTGTATTTTAGCCGTTGTAGTTGGTGAGTAGCCAATTTTGTTATTATAGAAGAATAAATATATAATAAAGTCATCTAGTCTATTGAGTTTAGTAGATATGGTGATGTAAGCTTTTCCGTCTCCTCTTTTAGCAATAGGTGTAATTGTGTTTTTGCTTTCTCCACTGTTCCATATTTTGATTGTAGTCCACGGTTTAGCATCTGGTATCTCATCTTTTTCGTTTATAGTCCATTGTATAATTATGAGATAAGCCTCATCTTCTTGTTTACCGTTAAAGTAGCATTCAGTTTTCCATTGTAATTCTATTTTTCCATTTAAATAATTAGCTTTAGTAATTTGAGCTGTTTCAAGTCTTCCCTGGGTGAGTGTTAGTACTTTAATATCTGGCATATTTTTGCTTCCATATAGTTTGTCTTTATCAGGTATTGATTGATATAAAGGGGTAATATTGTATTTCATAAACAGGTTATGTCCACTCATTGCAACTCTTTTAGCTCTGCATATAGGCTCCCACACAGGTACTATAATGGGTTCAAACAGTTCCTTTCCTATCCAGCTGACTGCGGCAAATACCATTTTAGCATTTATCTCTTTAACTGGTATTTTAGCCATCTCAAGTTCATCCCTTTTAGCTTTTTTAACCATCTCAATTGATGCATAGCTTTTTCTTTCTCTATTTCTTTTTTTAACGACTCGTATTCCTTTATAATTGGAGAATACGAATTCTCCAATACTTCCGTATATTGTTCCAATTATGGATCCTATATATTTAGCCATGTCTATATTTAGGCACTATTGCTGTAGATGTAGAGTATTCGTTGTTCTGTTTAAAATACACATATAGGATTGGGTGATGTAAAAACTGTTTAACCTTTATCCTAATTTCAGTCTCTGTATTGTATTGTTTTGGTTCAATATGTATGAGTTCAAAGTTTTTAGTATCAAGCACTCCAATTCCTATTTCTTTGTTTTCACTTTTGCTATGCTGTCTTGCTTCAATTTTCATTTTTATTGTTTTATTTGAGTATGTACTGTATAAAACTTCTGGTGGTGCTAGTTTTCCTATAGTAATGAGCATATTTTTCCAATCTGGTGGTATTCCTATCCCCTTCATATTGAGACTGACAAACATATTAAATCCTGATATGTACTTGTGGTGAGTCCTATTCTTGTTTCTCTCTTTTGTCCATATTGGGTCGATTAAGTCTTGCATATGTCTACTTCCTATTTTTGATATAAAGCTCATTTTTTTCTCCCTCATTTGTTGCATTTTAGTATTAACCCGTGTTTTAGGCATCAAGCTTCTAATAAATATCCTATTTTTTCTTCTCTGTAGCACTATTCCCTTAGCTCCCTGTTTCATATTGTATCCAAACATAAGGTTTGCCTGTTCTCTTGTGAGCGACAGTTTACCAATTATTTGTATTATATGCTTAAGCCACATCTCTCAATAAAAACTCCAAATTTCAGATTTCAAATTTCATCCTATAATAATATATTTTCTACACTTTTCTTTTTCATTCTATATTTTTCTATTTTTTTTACATCAAGTCCTTATTGGTTTTACATCATCCTAAAAAGTCAAAAAACTTTTCATTGTTCAAACTCCAATCTTGGCGGTTAAATCGAATGGCATCGACTAAAATAAATATCTTTGATTATGTAGATTCTTTATTTTACTCAGGATAACAAGGATAGGTAGTATCCGCAGATTACAAATTACAGATTACAATTTGATTAAATTAATATGCTCTTGTAGTTTAAGTAACTTTTGTTCATATTCTTTTACCTTTTCTCTTGTCTTTTTTACTATCTCTCGTGGTGCTTTTGAAAGGAAATCGGGTGAACTCAGACGGGCTTGAATGCTTTTGAGAAGCGAGCTAACTTCTAACTGCTCTGTTTCAAGTTTTTTGAGTTCTGCTTTTAAGTCTATAAGACCTGAGAGCGGTATAAATATTTCTACTCCTTTTGTGAGTTTAATGGTGCATCCCTTAGGCACAGACTCTGTAAATTCAATTGCCTTAACTTTACCTAATTTCTCAATGTATAATTTATTTTCATCAATAATTGAGCGTTCACGAGTTCCACACTTTACTAAAAGTCTTATCAATTTAGTTTTAGGAATATTCATAGTAGCTCTTGTATTTCTGCATGTTATTATAATATTTTTGATAATTTCAAATCCTTTTTCGGCATCTGAATCAAAGTAACCCGTCTCCGCCTCCGGCCATTTACTTACCATAATTGATGGTTCTTTATGTGTTATCATTTGCCACACTTCTTCTGTTACAAATGGCATAAATGGGTGTAATAACTTCAAACTACGGTCAAGAATCTCCAATGCAATTCCTTTACACTTCTTTATTTTAATAATTTCAAGGTACCAGTCACAAAAGTCGTGCCATAAGAAGTCGTAAATCCGCATAAGTGGCTCTTGTAATTTATATCTTGAAAGTAATTCAGTCACATCCTTAGTAAGTTTATGTATCCGTGATAATATCCAGCGGTCAGCAAGACTAAGAGGCAAGTCAGGAGACCTGCCTCTACCCGGTTTTTCTTCTGCGTCCGGTAGTGATGCAATAAGTCTGTACGCATTCCAAATTTTGTTCGTAAAATTCCTACCACTTTCAAATGTATTAGTTGCAATATGAGGGTCTTGACCTTCACCAGCCGCAGTTATAAGTGAAAAACGCATCGCATCTGTTCCGTAGTCCTTTATAATATCTCTCGGGTCTATCCCATTACCTAACGATTTTGACATCTTCCTACCCTGTGCATCTCTCACAGTTCCGTGTATATACACATCTTTGAAAGGCGGCTTTCCAGTAAATTCGTAGCCCGCCATAATCATGCGTGCAACCCAGAAAAAGATTATCTCTGATGCAGTACTAAGCATAGAAGTGGGATAAAAATAATTAAGTTCATCTGTCTCCTCTGGCCACCCAAATGTAGAGAATGGCCATAGCCAGGATGAGAACCAAGTATCAAGTACATTAGTATCTTGAACTAATGTCTTTGATTCGCAGTAAGGACAATTTTCCGGCCTCTTAGTAGAAACAATAACCCCATTTTGCATTTTACATTTTTCATTTAGCATTTCCTTGCAATACCATACAGGGATGCGATGTCCCCACCATATCTGTCTTGATATACACCAGTCTTTGATATTATACATCCAGTTCAAATAAACACCTTTCCACCTATCTGGATAAAACTTAATTATGCCATTCTCAACTGCTTCTATTGCTGGCTTAGCCATCTCCTTCATCTTAACAAACCATTGTTCAGATAGGATTGGCTCAACTACAGTATTGCACCTGTAACAGTGACCTAATGAGTAACGATAAGGTGTAGTCTTTGCAAGAAGCCCAATAGTTTTGAGTTCAGATAGAATCTTCTTCCTTGCATCAAATCTATCGAGCCCATTATATTTACCACCATTTTCATTAATCACTCCCCGCTTATCCATAATAAGTATTTTCGGTAAATTATGACGAATAGAAAGCTCAAAATCAATTGGGTCATGAGCGGGTGTAACCTTAACCACTCCGGTACCAAATTTTGGGTCAACTACATCGTCTGAAATAACGGGTATTTCACGATTCATAAGTGGGAGTATTGCCGTGCATTTAATAAACTTAGCATTCTTTTTATCTTTTGGATTAACTGCACAAGCAGTATCACCGAGCATTGTTTCAGGTCGAGTAGTAGCTACTTGTATAAATTTATTTTTACCTTTTACCTGTCCGTCGACAGGCAAGATTGGATAATTGATATAGTAAAGTTTACCATTAATTTCTTTATGTTCTACTTCCTCGTCAGCAAGTGCAGTCTCACACCTCGGGCACCAGTTAACAATGTAATCCCCTTTGTAAATCATCCTCTTTTTATAAAGTCTAACAAAAGCCTCATAAACCGCATTGGATAGCCCTTCATCAAGTGTAAACCTTGTCCGCGTCCAGTCACATGAGCATCCAATATCTTTAAGTTGCGCAATGATAGTATCCTTTTTTTCATGCACCCACTTCCACACAAGTTCAATGAATTTCTCTTTACCTATTTTTTCTTTTGATTCGCCCTTCAGTATTTCTTTCTCAACTATAACTTCAGTAGCAATCCCTGCATGGTCGACTCCTGGTAGCCATTCAGCTTCAAATCCCTGCATCCGCTTCCATCTAATGAATATATCCTGTATTGTGTTATTTAGAGCTTGCCCAAGATGCAGGACATCAGTTACATTTGGTGGTGGTATTACAATTGAAAATGGCTTAAGTTCAGGATTAGGGCTTGCATTAAAATAGCCGTTATCAAGCCAAAACTTGTACCACTTACCCTCTACTTCCTTTGGATTGTATATTTTATGAATTTGCATGTGAAACTTTAATAGATTAAAAGAAGCATGTTACTTCATCTTTTTATTTATACTCCAATATTACTCTTTTGTCAACTAATTTTTATTTTTTGTTTGACAGTAAAGGGAAAGCAAAGTATTATAAGTAAATGGTCATTAACCCAAAGTGGAAAATTTAGCCAAAAAAGTTTCCAACTCTAAATTTGTAGTGACACTAACAGGAGCTGGCGTTTCAGCAGAGAGTGGCATTTCTACATTTAGAGATAAAGATGGGCTCTGGAAAACCTATCGTGTCGATGAGCTTGCTACTCCTAATGCATTTGCAAGGAATCCTAAATTAGTATGGGAATGGTATGAATGGCGCAGAAATATAATCCGCAACGCCTCTCCTAACCCAGCCCATTATGCAATTGCAAAATTAGAAAGAACTCTACAAAATTTCCTACTCATCACCCAAAATGTAGACAATCTACATAAAGTAGCGGGTTCAGAAAAAATAATAGAGTTACATGGTAATATATTTAAGAATAAATGCTCAAGGTGTGGCAAAATTTACGATGCAACTAAAGGGCCAGTCCCTTTGGGACAGTCCCTTGAAAATCTGCAGTGTGATTGTGGTGGTCTTTTACGTCCCGATGTCGTATGGTTTGGTGAATCTATTCCCCATATTGAAGCTGCATTTAATGCAAGTTCAACTTGTGATTTTATGTTAGTTGTAGGCACCTCTGGAACAGTGGAGCCAGCTGCTTCTCTTCCCTATATTGCTAAAAGGGCTGGTGCCTTTATCCTTGAGATTAACCTGAATGAGACTCCGCTCACTCAGGTTGCTGATTATTCTATATTTGGTAAAGCAGGAGAAATACTACCAACTTTAGTGCAAAATTTATTGACAGTTCAAAAATTTAAAGTATAATTTAAAGAGTAAAATTATGAATTATAAATGCTGAATGCTAAATTAAGAAATTCATAATTGAGCATTAAGAATTTAGCATTTCTAAAGTGAAGAGGCGTTATCTAATTGCAGGAAATTGGAAGATGAACAAAACAATTGGAGAAGCAGTAGAGTTAGCAACTAAAATAAAAACTGGACTCACCGAGATAGACGATATAGATATAGCCATATTCCCACCATTTACTGCTCTATATCCTGTTTATGAAGTAATAAAGGAGTCAAATATTAATTTAGGGGCTCAAAATTTATGGTACGAATCTAATGGTGCCTATACAGGTGAGATTTCACCTATCTTCATTGTAGATGTAGGCTGTAAGTATGTGATTATAGGACATTCAGAGCGTAGACAATACTGTGGTGAAACAGCTGAACTTGTAAACCGTAAGCTTAAGACAGCACTCAAATATGGACTTATCTCCATTGTTTGTATAGGTGAAACAATAGAAGAAAGAGAGAATGGAAAAACATACGAATTAGTTGAGCGTGAATTCAATGTTGCATTTGATGGCCTTCTACCGGGGACAGTCCCCATACGGGGACAGTCCCCTTTTCTACCTATAACTATAGCTTATGAGCCAATCTGGGCAATTGGAACTGGGTTTACAGCAACTCCTAAAATTGCAGAAGAAGTGCATAAGTTTATAAGGAAATTGGTGGAAACTAAATATGGTTACAAAGTAGCAGAAGAGTTTCGCATCCTTTATGGTGGTAGTGTGAACTCTGAAACCATATCTGGACTCCTCCGTGAGCCTGACATAGATGGCGTCCTTGTAGGAGGGGCGAGTTTGGATGCAAAATCATTCATAGAAATAGTTAAGAAAGCAAACAGTATATGAAAATTATGAATTATAAATGCTGAATGCTAAATTAAGAAATTCATAATTGAGCATTAAGAATTTAGCATTTCTAATGTGAAGATTGGTATAACAATAGGCGACCCATCTGGGATTGGACCTGAGGTAACACTAAAAGCTTTACAATCTCTTAAAACCATAAATGAGGTGCGACCTCAAGAGGTGCAACCTCAAGCTGTTGTAATAGGAGCCCAGTCTATAATTGATGAGACAATAGAAAGATTTGGCATTCAATGGGATGGCGAAGTAATAAATTGTAGCGAGCTCAAAAGAGTGGATGTAGGCTATGGGAAGCTATCAGCGTTAGCTGGTAGGGCAGCTTATAGTTTTATTTTAAAAGGATACGAGCTTATAAACGATAAAAAAATTGACGCCTTAGTGACAGCTCCAATTTGTAAAGCTTCGCTAAATCTTGCCGGTTTTAACTTTCCAGGTCATACTGAGTTGCTTGCAAATCTATCAAATACAAAACGGTTTGCAATGATGCTTTGTGGTGATGAAATTAGAGTAACACTTGTGACAACACATATTCAACTTAAAAGAGTTCCTGAGGTACTAACAAAAGAGCAAATTGTTGAAAAAATAGAACTAACATATGAGTTTTTGAGTACCCGTTTTAACATCCATTCACCCAAAATTGGCATTTGTGCTTTAAATCCACATGGGGGTGAGGGTATTTTTGGTAACGAAGAAGCTCTAATAATAAAACCAGCAATAGATGATGCAAAGAAAAAAGGAATTCTTGTTGATGGTCCCTATGCAGCAGATACTTTATTTACACGTACTGATTTTGATGCAATAATAGCTATGTATCATGACCAAGGTTTAATTCCTATTAAACTCAAGGAATTTGGTCATGCAGTAAATGTGACTATAGGACTACCTTTTGTTCGTACATCTCCAGACCATGGTACAGCTTTTGATATAGCAGGAAAAGGGATAGCAAATCCTGAGAGTATGATTCGGGCAATAAAGCTGGCAGTCCGGCTGGCTCAACTGAAGCCAGAAAGATTAGCTGAGGGTAGGACATAATTCAATTTCTTATGGATGAGTTAAAAGAGATTGCAAAAGATGTAAGAAAGGATATAATTAAGATGCTTACTAAAGCGGGCTCAGGCCACCCCGGGGGTTCGCTTTCCTGTGTTGAGATTCTAGTCACTCTTTATTTTAAAGTGCTGCGTCATAATCAAGCAAATCCTAAATGGGAGGATAGGGACAGATTCGTCCTCTCCAAAGGTCATGCGGCACCCACCCTTTACGCTGTTCTTTCGAGAGTTGGCTATTTTCCGCGTGACTGGCTGTGGGAGTTAAGGAAGTGTGGTGCAAGGCTACAAGGCCATCCTTACTCATTATCTACCCCAGGAGTAGAGGCATCAACAGGGTCACTTGGCCAAGGGTTATCAATTGCAAATGGGATAGCATTAGCTGGTAAGATTGACAAGAAAGATTACCGTGTATATGTGCTCATTGGGGATGGTGAAATTGACGAAGGTGAAATATGGGAGGCAAGTCTAACTGCGTCCAGGTTTAAACTTGATAACCTTTGTGCTATACTTGACCACAATAGATTTCAGATAGATGGCTCAATAAAGGAAATAAAAGACCCTTATCCATTAAAAGAAAAGTGGCAATCATTTGGGTGGGAAGTCTTTGAGGTAGATGGTCATAATTTTAATGCGCTCCCGGATGTATTTTCTAATGCAAAGCATATAAAAGGGAAACCAACAATAATAATTGCAAATACTATAAAGGGAAAGGGAGTCTCATTTATGGAGAATGCTATAGAGTGGCATGGCAAGGCGCCAAATGAAGTGGAAGCAAAAAAGGCGATTGAGGAGATAGAGAGGGGTGAGTCCTCAAATGGATGACCTTATTTCACTCAGGGAAGCTTATGGTGAAACACTGATAGAACTCGGTAAAGTTAATCCAAACATTATAGTATTGGATGCAGACCTATCGTTTTCTACAAAGACCCATTTGTTTAAAGATGCCTTTCCTGATAGATTTTTTGACCTCGGCATTTCAGAGGCTGATATGATGGGTACAGCGGCTGGTTTAGCTTCTTGTGGCAAGACAGTTTTTGTATCCACTTTTGCAGTGTTTGCAACTGGTAGAGCATGGGACCAGATAAGATTAGGGATTGCTTATCAAAAACTACCAGTTAAAATAGTTGCCTCCCATGGTGGGATTGGGATTGGTGAAGACGGGTACTCACATCAAGCTGTCGAAGATATAGCTCTCATGAGAGTTCTACCCAGTATGAGAGTGATAGTTCCCTGTGACGTAGTTCAGACACGTGCAGTTATCCGATTAGTAGCTAATGAAGAAGGTCCATTTTATGTCAGGCTTGTAAAACAGAGGTTGCCAATAATTTATAAATATGGCTGTAATTTTGAACTTGGCAAATCCATAACACTGAGAGCTGGTAATGACATTACTATCGGAGCTATAGGCTCTTTGGTGTATGAAGCATTACAATCATACGAAATTTTAAAATCAAATAAAATAGAGGCAAGGGTAATTGACTTTGCATCAGTTAAGCCAATAGATAAAGAGGCAATAAAAAGGGCTTGTGATGAAACACAAGGTATTATAACCTGTGAAGACCATACAGTAATAGGTGGACTTGGCGATGCAGTAGCTGAAGTAATTTTATCCTATCGACCGATTCCTCATAGGAGAGTTGGGATTCAAGATATTTATGGAGAATCTGGTTCAACTAAAGATTTATATGAAAAATACGGCTTAAGTTCACACCATATAGTAGAGAAAGCAATGGAGTTGTTGAAATGACAGTAGTATGTGTATAGATTGCTTCGCTATCGCTCGCAATGACAGTGGGTAGGTTCACAATGACAGCTCAAATTATCTAACTATCATTGCTATCACTCTATTGCCTGCATTCTCCATATGGTTTGCGAGTGCCCCAATTAAGCGAGTAGCTTTTAATAAATGGTAAACAGAAACTGCATCAATAGAGAGCTCGAAAATCTTCTTTCCTAATTTATGTTCTATAAGGTCTGCTTCTCTCTCTTTTTCGTGTATCGCCTCCATTGCACGAATTGTAGCTTCTCTGCTAATCTTCCTTAAAGACAGTCTTACTATGTCTTTCAAATTCACTATAGCTTCTCCATATTCTTTTATACTCTCAAGTACCTTATAGAAGTGCTGCAGGAATAGTTCCTTAACTTCATCTGCTAACTTTGTATGTTTAAGTGTAAGCCATATAGCAATATCCTCTGCAAAATCGAGTACTGTATCCTGTTCACTTAAGCAAGTGAGAAAATCAGTTTTATCTACTGACATGAATATATTCCTTGGGAGCGATTTTCTAATCTCTATTTTCAAAGTATCAGCTTCCTGTTCAAATTCTACAATCTTTGGAACTATACTTTCACATTTCTCATAATTTCCATTACAGTAACATTCTATAAGTTCTTTCAGCACCTTAACGCATTCCTCAACTTTTGCTGCGTGTGCAAGAAGTCCATCAAATGGTGACTTCTTAATTATGTCTTTCATTGGTGTCCTTATGTGCTCGTCCATTTTTCACCTCCTAATCATTGAGAGGCTGTTTAGCATTCTATAGATACTTATCTACCAGGAATCTATAAGCACCAATAAAAATGCTATCACCTCCTGTTTTCATTTGACCTCCTCTCTATTGTATAATATAATTTGTTACAAAAGAGGCCAACATAATTTAAAACCAAAAAACAACTTTCCTTTGCACTCCTCCCTGCTATTCAAAAGATTAAATCCAGTGACCCCTTAAAGATTATATTTGACTCCATTGGCTGGTCCTTTATTCTACCACTTGTAGAGAAATCATATTCAATACAAGGAAATGAAGCTTATAATCCAATCTCTATCTTCAAATGTTTTCTCTTGCCTTACCTTAGAGAGATGACACTTTCTATCGCATTATGCGACTTCTTATAGCTCAGCTTGTTACAATCGGTATTATAAAAGGCAAGAAAATAGCTATTGATTCTTCTCATATCTCCGCTTATTCCAATCCAAAAAAGCATTCAGATCCTGATGCACAATAGGGTTGTAAAAGTGAGGACTACTATTTCTTTGGATACAAAATCCACCTCGTAGTTGACACAGAATCACAATTGCCTATTGATGTTATAGTTACGCCTAGCAATAAAGCAGATAGTCCTTATGCCCGACCCCTCATTGAGAAAACTAAAGAACTTGTCTCACCAAAATTAGCTGCAATGGATGCTGCTTACGATTCGCACGATAACTACCAACTTTGTAATAGCTCTGATATAATCCCAATCATCGACTTAGGAGTGGAAACTCTTTTATAATCTCAGGACAAGTGTAGAGAGATGTTTTTCAGAACTCAAGGGTCAGCATTTACTTGAAGACCCAAAGGTACGAGGAATTGTAGGAATATCAATTCATACATTTTTAAGCATAATAGCACTAATTATCAAACGAATCAAGGACTTCATTTTCATAGGAGTACATACTTTTACTCAATCCAGCACATAATTTATGTGCTGTGTAGTTCTTTCACATATTTGAATTTCAAAGAGCGTAGTTTTTATCCACTTGAAGTGGATTTAAAATTTCACCTCACAGAACTTTTACCAGAAAAACTGCTCATTTCTAAACAGCCTCTTGAAATTAAAATCATTGCAAAATGATTATTTTGCTTATAGGTTCGAATTCGCTTGCTTTTAATATGCAGAAGTACACACCGCTTGCAACCCTCTTACCATCATCTGAACATTCATCCCATTTGACAGTATGTTTTCCCGCGGGCATTGGCTTATCTACCAAAGTCTGTACCAGTTTACCTGTGACATTGTATATCTTTAAGGTTACACGACTTCTTTTAGAGAGTATATATTGAATATTGACTTCTTTAAAACAAGGGATTGGGATAGGTTTGTAGTAATCTTGGATTTAACATCAAGCATTCTGTATTTTGCGTTTTTCTCTTCTGCACCGGTGGTAGAATAGCGAAGTATTAGACCAAGGTCTCCAACAGCCCAGCCCTCATCTTTGCTTATAAAATAGACAGAACACGGAATGATAAAATGTAGCCCGGGCGTAGTATGCCACTGGTTGTCGTAGAAGTGCAGTATTTTTAGAGAATCCGGCGTGTCCTCAATACCATATCCCACTGCCCAACCTTCCTCTTCAACAGGGAAATGTACACAGTGAAGGTAAAGCTCAAAAGATGGAGGGGGACTCCATACTATACTCCACTCATTTCCATCCCAATGAATTACCTCTCCTCCAACTGCCCAGCCATTAGTAGAGCTTGTGAAATGAACCGAATGCAAACATCCTCCAGTTGGGCTACTTACTTCACTCCAACTTTCACCATCCCAATGGAGTATAACACCGGGTCCATTAACTACCCAACCAACTGCCCACCCATTGGTGGGAGAGATAAAAAAAAACTGAGTATAGATGTTCAGTTGTCGGACTTGTGAATGTGTTCCATATTTCTCCATCGTACTGGAGTATAGTACCAAAGTTACCAACTGCCCAGCCAGTATCTGGACTTGTAAAATAAACGGACCAAAGTACATTACCAGTCGGGGACCCAACAATACTCCAATTATTGCCATCGTAATGAATTATTATTCCATCGTCGCCAACTGCCCACCCATCATCTTTGGCCACAAAATATACAAAACACAACCTACTTGTAGTCGGACTTGCCACTTGTTCCCAAATTCCATCCGTAAACCCAAATACACTTATATTTATAGATAATAAGATAATCACTGTTACTACTGACCTACTTAACTTCATTTTACGCCTCCCGGTGTAATATTTTTACTTATTTTCTCTAATAGGTAAAATAAGAACCGTCTACTTTGAATACCCATCCGCACAATATGCTAATACTTATGGCTAACATTGTAAATACTCTCTTATGCATAATTCCCTCCTACTACTTAAGATTATATCCTACCATTGCCCCCAATGGTGGAAAGCCAAAGAAACAAATACATAGTCCTACTTTCTCTAAAGAATTGGGAGTGCGTTCTCCTACATAATTCATGATCACACAATATCCTCCTATACCTGTGATATATCCTTCTATTACTCCAACTGCAGATTTCCAGAAAGACCCTTCTTGTCCCAAAAGTTTCCCAGTTCCCCACACCGTAGTTGCAGTCAAAGGTATACTTGCTCACATAAAAGAAGTGTATATTATAAAAGGCAAAGGGGTCTCAAGATGAGATTTGTAAGCACTCTCGTATCCCTGAAGTAGCCAGAGAGTATTCACAATCTCTCCTGAAAGAAACTCGATCCCATAAATTCCCGCTTTCTTCCACCTCGATATATTGTTATTTCCGCTCATTTTTGAACCCTGTAAAGATGAATTACTGAAATAAAGATAATCACTCGCGTGTGAATATTGTGAACCCGCTCTGTAGGAAGAAACAGGGAAAGCAAAAGTATTTGTAACCGATGAAGAGGAATATTTTCCAAACACATCACAGGTATAAGAAGCTTCTATTTGGAACACCCATCCTAGCATACCAATACTCACAACTAACATTATAAAAAATTTCTTTTTGTTCATACTTCCCCCTTTTTCTTAAGTATAATATTTATTTATAATCCATTTTTCCAATTTTGCAAGTTATTTTTACACTTCCTTGTAACTTGCATCGTCACTGGAATCAAGAAATCTTATTCCATACCAATCTTCCACACCGGGAGTTTCAGTCGCCGAAGTAAATCTTATTGGATCACTCTCAGTTCCCACTACCAAAAGTGCACCATTTACTATTATTTCACATCTACTAGTATCTACTCCACCTCTCTGGTCATCACTCCAAGGTGAAGCCCAAATCTTAACACCCGGTTTTATTGTGAGCGTGACACCACTATCAATTATTACATCGCCTGTGATATAAACATCACGGTGAAATTGGTGTCGTTTCTCATTTTTCTGTCTTGCTGGCTTGTCAATGAAAAATCAGACCTGACACCATTTTCCGACACCATTTTCCCAACTTTTGGCACAATTTTCTTCTTGACTTCTGACGAAGTCTCTGTTACAATGATACTATTCATGGAAGCCTCCTTTTTTGTTTAAGTTTATCATAGTATCAATTATATCGGAAAGGAGGCTCCTTTCAAGTTTTTTTATTTTCAAAATTTTCACCTATTGGGTGAAAATCTCAAAGTGTGTAATTGCTTATTGCGACAAGACAAAGAACATTCATGTCCTTGTTATCGCTGAATTTGGGTAAATTATATTAAAGAGGTAGTGATTAATAGAACTTTTGATGGCTATCAAACCGAGATTCAAACTGTATACGGTCCACTGCAAAATATTCTTGGTGTCTCCATAAAACCGGCACCAGATGAGTGGGATAGGCTTTATAATGTAGATTTCTTTATAGAGGTGAACGGCAAATATATTGGGCTGCAGATAAAGCCTATTACTTTTGAACATACCTTTGAGGATTACAAATGGAAAGAGATGCAAGAGGCAACTCATCTTAAGTTCTAAGAAAAATTGGGTGGAAGAATCTTTATTGTGTTCTCTGTTAAAGTTGGGGGAAAGAAGATGATAAAAAATTCGGAAGTGATAGATGAGAGTGAAAATGAGATTGAGAAACTAAAAAACTTAAAAAGAAGTAGATTATAGTGAAATAGAATGAACTCACTTTGGCTGGGGGTAATTGGGTTGGTAGCATTCGCTCTGGGGTATAAGTTTTATGGCAAGCTAATAGAGAAGCTGTTTGATGTAGACCCAGAGAGGAAAACGCCCGCCCATACTAAATTTGATGGCATAGATTATGTTCCCGCAAGGCACTGGTTAATGCTTTTTGGGCACCACTTTTCATCAATTGCGGGTGCAGGACCAATTCTTGGTCCTGTAATTGCTGGTGCTATATGGGGATGGGGACCTGCGGTGCTGTGGATTATACTGGGCTCTATACTTTTGGGTGGTGTGCACGACTTTTCTACACTTATGGTTTCAATTAGACACGAAGGGCGCTCTATTGCTGATGTTGCTGAATCTACTCTGGGACGCAGAGCAAGGACTATCTTTGCCATATTTGTTTGGCTCGCACTTATCCTTGTTATAGCCGTGTTTGCCGCCTCTGCTGCAAAAACACTTGAGACTACACCTGAGATTGTGATTCCTACATTCGGAATTATACCTACAGCTATATTAGTGGGGCTTATGCTATACAGGTGGAAGTGGCCATCACCACTTGCAACGGTTTTAGGTGTCGGCATCCTATTTGGACTAATAGTTTGTGGTTATTATTGCCCGATACCAGGGAGCTACCATCTATGGCTTTTTATTTTGCTAATAGCATATGCTTATACTGCATCTATATTGCCAGTAAATATTATACTACAGCCACGCGACTACCTATCATTTTTCATTTTATTCTTTGGCCTGCTTGTCGGCTATATAGGGCTTATATCCACACGTCCACCCATACATGCCCCAATCTTTATCGGTTTTTCTGGTGGTAAACAAGGATGGCTATTCCCTATGATGTGCGTGACAATAGCTTGTGGTGCAGTATCAGGGTTCCATTCGCTTGTGGCAAGTGGCACAACTTCCAAGCAATTGCCAAACGAGAGGTTCGCCAAGCCCATAGGCTACGGTGCTATGCTAACCGAGGGTGTGCTTGCAATCCTTGCATTAATTTGTGTTTGCGCAGGGTTATACTGGGTAGGCGGCCCTGAAGGGCTTGTTTATCCAGAGCTTATAAAAGGCGGCAACTGGATAGTAGCATTCGGCAAAGGGTACGGCGAAATAACCAGACCAATCTTAGGTATGTTAGGTATGTTTATAGGCATAACAATGCTCAAAACCTTTATAGTTACAACACTTGATACTGCTACAAGAATTACAAGATATATAGGGACAGAATTGTTTGCTGATAAGCTGGGTCTCAAATTTATGCGAAATATGTATATAAATACTGCAATTGTAATTGGGTTAGCTACTTGGCTGGCACTCGGTGCCTGGCAGACGATTTGGCCTGTGTTTGGTGCTGCAAATCAGCTTGTTGCTGCACTTACATTGCTTGTGGTTACTGCGTGGTTATTAAGCAAAGGTAAGTATATAAAGTGGACATTATGGCCGGCTATTTTTATGTTGCTTACAACTGTTGTTGCTCTTGTTTGGGAGGTGGTTGGCTTTTTTTCTGGACATAAGGTTTTGTTAGGTGTAATTGCTTGCGTCCTAATCGTGCTGGCATGTGTAATGATAGGAGAAACACTGCGAGTGGTGCTTACCACTAAAGCAATAAAGAGGGGGTGCGTTATGAAATAACGCAAAACTCAAAAAAAGGATTTGAGATGTTTAACTAGAGGATATGTGTAGAAAGGTATTACTGATAGTAAGCGTAGTTGTCTGTGGGTTATTTTCGCAGGGGTTCACACCTAATGTCAGAGGAAATGATGTGACCACGAATAAGCAGAATAGTTAGGGGAACTGTGCGATTGCAGTCAGAGGTGATACTGTCTATGCGGTCTGGAATGATTTACGAGGAGGAGCATACTTGGATTTATAGTTTGCTAAATCAACAGATGGTGGCGCATCATTTGAGCCGAGTATCAAGGTGAGTAGTTTTCCTGATACTGCGTATCAAGCCTGACCATCAATTGTTGTTGACGATGACGGTGTCATCTATGTGAGCTGGTCAACCGATGGTGGCGAAAACTGGGCCTCTCCAGTTATAGTTGACAGCGGAATATGTAATCTCTCATCTATTGCAGTTTATGGGAATGATGTTTATGTTCTAATCTCAAAGGGCTGGCCCTTTATGGATTACTATTTTGCCAGCTCAACTGATGGGGGTGCAAGTTTTGAGCCCTCCTATCAGATTAATGATACTGTAGTGCAAGATTCAGTAAATGAAATGCCTGTCGGTGATTTATGTCAGAATGGTGAAATTGGTGTCGTTTCTCATTTTTCTGTCTTGCTGGCTTGTCAATGAAAAATCAGACCTGACACCATTTTCTGCAAAATTGTATATATGCCAACAGATGTCAACGCTGCTATCGGCAGTGTGATTACCCATGAGATTAATATTTTACGTACTACACCAAAGTCAACCGCATCTAATCCTCTTGCAAGCCCAACCCCAATCACTGAGCCCACAGCTGCATGAGTGGTTGATACCGGCATACCAAGTTTAGTTGCTAAAATGACACTTGTAGCGCCGCCAAAGTCTATAGAATATCCTCTTGTGTTTGTAAGTTCAGTAATCTTAAATCCAATCGTCTCCATCACCCTATAACCCCAAGTTAATACCCCTATTGATATCCCGACTCCGCCTAATACTAATATAAAAAAAGGAATAGGAACTTGTGTCCCAAATGTACCAGTCTTAATGATACAAAAAATCGTAGCTACAGGTCCCATAGCATTGGCAACATCATTTGCACCTATTGAAAAAGCTACGTAACAGGAGGTTATAACTTGCAGTCTCCTAAACGACTCTTCAACTCCTTCAATTTCTCTACTTTTACTCTTGATAACTCCAATTACCCAATGGTAGCCTATCATCCCAGCAATACCAGCTATTATCAATGAAACGCCCAAAATTTCTACTAAATTATTTGTAAATTTACCAAGTCTTGTATTAAGAAGCATAGCTAATGCCATAATAAAAAAAGCAATTCCCATATAAAATGGTACTAATCTTATAGTAGCACTGGCAGGTTCTTTATTATTTAATATAAATTTAACTATTGACTTAAATGTAAAAAAAGAAAACACTCCTGCTATTGCTGGAGACATAACCCAACTTGCTACTATTTCTACAATTTTTTTCCAATTCACACAATAAGGACCACCAATAAGAAGCCCAAATCCAACTAAAGCGCCTACAATTGAATGCGTAGTAGAGACTGGCATTGCCTTCCATGTTGCAAGAGTCACCCAAATAGCAGCTGCAAGTAGCGAGGAAAGGGCACCGAGTATCATAATCTTTGGATTAGGGATAAATGTTGGATTAATAATTCCTTTCCTTATTGTCTCTGTCACATGTGTACCAACAAAAGTAGCTCCTATAAAAGTAAATATAGAAGCAATTAAAACAGCTTGTCGTAAAGTAATTGCCCTCGCCCCAACTGCCGTTGCCATAGCGTTAGCAATATCATTTGCCCCTATTGACCATGCCATATATAGACCAACAGCACAAGCAACTAAAAGTAAAAGTGGGATAGTTACCATTCAACAAAAATATAATCTAAATAAAATTTGTGTCAAGTGAATTAAAATTGAGTTCTAAAACTCTGGGCAAGTTTTTCTTGCTTTGTTGAATAATTCGCTTTACAAAACTTGCAACACCTTGATTGACACCGATTTATGAGATTCTTCATTTCGTTCAGAATGACAATGTCAAAATTGTCTAAAACCAAGTCAGAGGTTGAAAATCAAAGGTGCCAAAAATGTTTATTCAACAAAGCAAATTTTTCTTGACAGCAGTTTATTTTCTCCTTATAATTTAAAATTCTAATGCGTAATATAAAGATTATAGGTACTGGTTCATATGTGCCACCAAAAGTTATAACTAATTTTGATTTAGAGAAGATGGTTGATACCTCAAATGATTGGATAATAGAGCGGACTGGTATTCGTGAGCGTCATATAGTAGAAGGTGATACCGCGACATCTGATTTAGTAGTTCAGGCGGCTAATAATGCATTAGCGCAAGCGGGTCTAAAAGCTACTGCCCTTGACGCACTTATAGTAGCGACTGCGAGTCCTGATACTGCGTATCCGTCAACTGCTTGTTGGGCACAGAAAGGTTTGGGTATCCCTGGTATAGCTGCATTTGATGTAGGGGCTGCGTGTTCAGGCTTTCTTTATGGGCTTGAGGTAGCGGCGGGGCTTATAGAGTCTGGCAATTACAAGAATGTTCTCGTTTGCGGTGCTGAGGTTATGTCAAGGGTTGTTAACTGGGAGGACAGGAACACTTGTGTATTATTTGGTGATGGTGCTGGTGCGTGCATAGTTACAAGTAGTGATGGTAGTAGTGGCATTTTATCTTCTTATTTAGGTGCGGATGGCACTATTGGGCACTTACTTGTTCAGCCAGCGGGTGGGACGCGGCTGCCAGCTTCTTCTGAGACTGTTACTAATAAGCTTCATTCAGTGCATATGGAGGGTAGGGAGGTATTTAAGCATGCAGTGCGTGCTATGGGTAATTCAGCTATCCGTGTACTAAAATTGGCAAATCTAAAAAATGAAGACATAGCCCTGTTTATTCCACATCAAGCTAACTTACGGATAGTGGAGGCGACTTGTAAGCGTGTAAAGATACCGATGGATAAGGCGTATATAATAATAGACAAGTATGGCAATGTGCCAGCAGCTTCTATTCCACTGGCACTGGATGAGGCAAACAGGGTTGGCAGGATAAAGCGTGGCGATATAATCCTATTAGTTGCTTTTGGGGCTGGGTTTACTTGGGGTGGGATGGTATTGAAATGGTGACTGGTGAATGGGCAAGAGTCTAAAAGTCTAAGAAATGATAAATAATAAATACCGAGAGAATGACGAAAGGATATGTGCGATGTATAAGTTAATTGTTAAAGTTGTAATAGCAACTGTGATTGGGCTACCATTATTGTCTAATCCAATAGTTGCTGGCTGGGAAAGGACATATGGTGGAATTAATAGCGACGTTGGCTGCTCAGTGGTACAGGCTCAAGATGGTGACTATATTATAGCTGGAGCAACCAGTTCATACGGTGTGGGAGGAGAAGATGTTTGGTTAATAAAAACAGATGCAACCGGTAATATACTTTGGACTAGAACATATGGTGGAGCTGGTAACGATGTTGGCTTGTCGATCATGCAAACACTGGATAGTGGCTATATTGTAGCTGGAATAACTAATTCATATGGTGCAGGACTGGATGATATCTATCTAATAAAGACAAATTCAAATGGTGATTTAGTGTGGACAAAGACATATGGTGGAACTTATGAAGATGTTGGTCTTTCAATAGCTCACACCTTGGACGAAGGCTGTATTATAACTGGAAGCACTGAATCGTATGGTGAAATATGGGGGGATGTTTGGTTGGTAAGGATAGGTGCAGCTGGTGATACACTCTGGACAAGAACATACGGTGGAAACAGAGAAGATTGCGGCCTCTCAGTGAGACAGACATTGGATGGTGGTTATATTGTAACAGGACGGACTGCTTCATACGGTGCGGGAGCGGTTGATGTCTATCTAATAAAGGTTGATGCTGAAGGAGTAGAAGAAAGTTCAAATGTCAAAGCTCAAAGTTCAAATCTTGAAATCTATCCTAATCCATTTACTTCAGTAGTTAGTGTCAAGTGGTCAGGGATTAGTGAAAGCCAAGGAATTGGCATACAAATTTATGATTTAAGTGGTAGGTTGGTAAAAACACTAATCACTAACCACTCTCCACTGACCACTGCTGTTACTTGGGATGGTACAGATGCGAGTGGAAAAGAGGTTGAGTCAGGTGTATACTTCTGCCAGCTTAAGGTTGGTGATAATAGTGTGATAAAGAAACTGATTATGATGAGGTGAGTCGGTTATGTCCGTTAGGTCGGTTAAGTAGATTTTTTACTGATGAGGTTCTTCGCTTTACTCAGAATGACAAAAAAGAGGGTATAATGATATGGTTGGGATAAGGTTTAACATGGGGCAGGATGGTGCTAAAATGGTAGGGTGTAATTCAAATTAAAAATCAAATATTAAATATGCAGATTGCAAATTACAAATTACAGATTACAAATTAAAAAGCTATGGTTGAGATAAGGTTTCACATGTGGCAGTATGATATTAAAGTAGTGAGATGAAAGAGTCAACTACTAAACTGAAGGCAAAAGTAACAATTTACGAAGAGCTTTGTAAGGGGTGTGGCTACTGTATTGATGCCTGTCCTAAGAAGATACTTGAGATGACATCCAAATTTAATTATAGTGGCTATCATCCACCACACTGCACGAATATAGAAGAATGTATTGGGTGTGGTCTGTGCTATCAGGTATGCCCGGAGATAGCGATTGAGGTTGAAAAGTTATGACTACAAAAGATATAGTGAGGTATAAGACAGGTGAAAAGATATTAATAAAGGGAAATGAAGCTCTTGCAGAAGGTGCTGTTCGTGCTGGGTGCAGATTTTTTGCTGGCTATCCTATTACACCACAAAATGAGATTCCTGAGTACCTTTCCTGGCGTTTATTTGAGGTAGGTGGTACTTTTATTCAGTCAGAATCTGAGATTGCTGCTGTTAATATGATATTTGGTGCTGCTGCTTGTGGTGTCCGGGGGATGACATCTTCATCTGGGTGCGGTATTAGCTTGAAACAGGAAGGTATTTCGTATATATCATCAGCTGAACTCCCTTTTTTTTATGCCAACATCGTTCGCGGTGGTCCTGGACTTGGCAACATTGCACCTGCACAAAGTGATTATTTTCAGGCAACTCGTGGTGGTGGTCATGGGGACTATCGTGTGATTGTGTTGGCGCCCGGTTCAGTGACTGAGATGGGTAATTTTCCAAAGTTAGCATATGACTTGGGAGATAAATACCGTAATCCGTGTATGGTATTGGCAGATGGCTTGTTAGGTCAGATGATGGAGCCGATGCAGTTTGAGTTTGACTGGGTAGACTTAGATAAGTTGCCTCCAAAGGATTACATAACGACGGGCTGCAAGGGTAGAAAGCGTAGGATTATCAACACACTGTATATGGCACCGGGTAGACTTGAAGAACACAACTGGCACCTGTATGAGAAATACCAGAAAATAGAGACAAATGAGGTACGATATGAGGAATTGGAACTGGACGATGCTGAGCTCGCAATCATTGCCTACGGGACTTCAGCTCGGATATCAAAGGATGCAGTGATCAAGGGTAGGAAAAAGGGAATAAAGATTGGACTCTTCAGGCCAATAACTTTATGGCCGTTTCCTAAAGTGGCTATAAATACACTGGCTGATAGGGTGAAGAAATTTTTAGTTGTTGAGATGAATATGGGGCAGATGATTGAAGATGTCCAGATATCTGCTCGTGGCAAGGCTAATATTCACTTTCTTGGTCATCCTGGCGGTGGTCTGCCGACAGGAGATGAAGTCTTGGGTAAAGTAGAAGAAATATTAAGCACCTCCACAGGATACTGCGTATAATATGGGCAAAATTTACAAAAAGCCGGCAAGCATGACAGGAATTACGATGCGTTACTGTCCAGGTTGTGGTCACGGTATCGTGCATCGGCTTATAGCAGAGGTGATTGATGAGCTGGGTATTCGTGAGCGTACTACTGGGATAGCACCTGTGGGCTGTTCTGTATTTTTAGATGAATACTTAGATTGTGACATGATACAGGTTCCTCATGGACGAGGTTGTGCTGCTGCAACCGGGATGAAACGGGTATGCCCAGATTTAGTTGTCTTCTCCTATCAAGGTGACGGTGATTTGGCTGGCATCGGGACAGCTGAAACCATTCATGCTGCTGCCAGAGGCGAAAACTTTACAGTAATATTCATCAACAATGCTATTTATGGGATGACTGGTGGGCAGCAAGCACCAACAACTATGCCGGGTCAGAAGACAAGCACCAATCCTTTTGGTCGGGACCCAAAGGTTGCTGGCTATCCTATCAGGGTGTGTGAACTTCTCTCCTCACTTGACGGTCCTGTCTATTTGGAGCGGACTACTGTGAACAGTGTTTCCAATGTGCTGAAAACGAAGCGTGCTCTGAAGAAGGCATTTCAGATACAACTTGATAGACTAGGTTTTACACTGGTTGAAATTCTATCACCATGTCCTACGGGTTGGGGTGTAACCCCTAAGAAGGCGTGCGAGTTTATAGAGGAGAAGATGAGTAAATATTATCCGCTGGGTGTGTATAAAGATTTGACGCCAGCAAAAGCAGAAATAAGAATTTATGAGGAAAAAATACCACCAGAAAAACCGTCAGAAATAGAGGGTATCGGATTTTAGTATTAAAGGAATGAGACAGGAAGTAATTATCGCTGGCTTTGGTGGCCAGGGAGTTATCAAAGCGGGTGTCTTATTGGCGGCAGCGGCTATGAATGAAGACAAGCACTGCACCCATTTTCCATCTTATGGTGCTGAGATGAGGGGTGGGACTGCAAATTGTTCCGTGATTGTGTCCACGGACGAGATTGCATCCCCAGTGATTACAGAACCGGATACTATAATCATCATGAATGAACCCTCTCTTGACAAGTTTGAGCCCCGTCTAAAGAAGGGTGGACTCCTTATCTACAATTCTTCACTTATCCATAGGAAGCCGAAAAGAGATGATATTCAGGTACTTGCAGTTCCGGCCAGTGAAATAGCAGAAAGGCTGGGCACAGTCAAATGTGCTAATATGACTGTTATGGGTGCTTATGTAGCCAGTACTGGGGCTGTCAGCCTGGATAGCATAAAGGCAGCTATCCCCATAGTCTTTCCCAAGCTCAATGAAGACCTTATTACCATAAACAAAAACGCCCTCCATGAGGGTGCTACAATTGTACAGAAGTAGGTGTTTATTATTTATATCTCTGGAAAATATAGGGTATTATGGATGACTATATTATTTGATTATCGTATCGAGGATAAAAGAAGTTTTGCGGAACGAAGTGGAGCAAAATTTGGACGAGCGATAGCAGAGTCTTTTATCCTCTGTTATACGCTCCCGATAGGGACGAGGAATGCGAAGTATTCCGAAGAGTCGGCGGATGAAACGCTTATTTCTTGAATACGGTATACAATGGTTTTATTGCTAAGAGTATGACCACTGCAATAATCTACCAAACATTGATTTCTATAAGGGAGGGAATTAATGCGGCAAGCATCACTCCAGAAGCAATACAACTAAGTTTTACTAAAATATAATCAGCAAAACTTGCTCATTTCCAGAATTTTTCTTTCCAAATATCACTTAAATTCGTTTTTCCACCTCCTTTTTAATATTTAATTTCTCGACCTTTAAATATATTGTGTCCCGAAGCCGATTGCGTATAACTATGTGGAGGTGAGGGGATTCGAACCCCTGCCCCCCTGCTTGCAAAGCAGATGCTCTCCCTCTGAGCTACACCCCCATATCTCTAAAAATAAATATAATCTATAAACCAAAAATTGTCAATAAAAAAAGCTGGGCACCTGTTAAAGGTAACCCAGCTTTAAATTTCTTAATTCCTATATTACTTACCGAATGTGTATGTCAAACTCGCCAGTGCAGCAGCACATGGGGTTCCACTGATGAGATAAGGGCCTGAGAAGAAGAATGCATTTGGAATCTGGACATCAAATGTGAAGTCACCTAATTTGGCACAGGCACCAAAAGCAAGATTGAACGGAGCATTGAAAGTGGTTATTGTAGTAGCCTTGTCTTTATCTGCTCCACTTTGAGGTGTTACATCCATTTTTACTGGATTCAAGTATTTCCAAAAACCGACTCTCGCCCCAAGCCAGCTCCAAATTTGAGCCTCAGCCCCAAATACAATACCGGGTAGAGTAGTTATGGTGACAGCAGTCTTGCTCTTTGTAGTATCTTCAGGGGTAGTAGTCTCCTTGTCCATCCTGCCAACGAGCCCAAATAGGAGTGTACCATTTTCAAAAATAGGATGAGTACCACCAACTCCTAATGTCACATCCATTAACTTAAGCTCTTCAGATGTAGTATCAATCGTTGCCCTCTCCCAGCTTGCATCTCCTATATTGAGGTGTAACAGAGAGATAAGAGTTTTTTCACTCATCGTAAAGAAAGCTCTGGTGTCTATACCGTAGAAGAGTTTACCTTTAGCATTCCATTTGTATTTGACTCCTTCCAAATCGCACTCCTCAAGTGACCAATTATGAGTACGAATCCCAAGTGCAAAATCAACAAAGTTCTTTTCTCCGAGAGCAAACTTTACCCCAGGTCTTATACCAATTATGCCCATTGATTCTTTCATATCCATAGTATCTCCATGAGGGACATCTATACTAATAGCATTACTAGCTAATTCTACATCAAGTCCAGCAGCAAGTGGGCCAAATTCAGCTCCTCCAACGAACTCTAACTGAGGTAAGGGGGCAACAAAGCCTGGCGTGAATTGGGCGCCTGAATTTGTAATAGCAGTATTTACAAGAGCAGGAAAAGCACTCCTCTGTAAAGCTACTCCATAATTCACAGGTAGTATTCTACCCTTAAAGAAAGCACCTAAAGTTGGGAAAGCACCTGTAGCACCAAGTTCACCTATTACATTACCTGCATAAGCATTCACCCATGCCGGATACCCGTAAATATTAGAGTCGTCAATTAAGAAATCAGACCAGCCTCCCATAGTAGCGACACGTGTATTTGTTGCAAATCCCATTGTTGCAACAAATATTACTGCTATCACAAGCAATGATACCTTTTTCACTTTCTCCTCCTTTCTTTGGAACTGATCCCAATTTATTATTAGGACCGAAGCCCAAAGTCAATGGGCCTAATCTCATGCAGTCATCTTCCCAATTTACTGGGCCTGGGTGGATTCGAACCACCCACCTTACGGTTATCAACCGTACGCTCTAACCAACTGAGCTACAGGCCCCTATCGGGGACTCTAACCGCTCCCTACGAACGTTTAGAAAGTTTTTGGGAACGTAGCTAAAAACTGTAGGCCCAAAATAAAATATAAATAAAGCGCGCACCACTTTTTTGGTCAAAATAATTTTCGTTAAACCTAAAAACCAATCTCCGTAGAAAGGAGGTGATCCAGCCGCACGTTCCCGTACGGCTACCTTGTTATGACTTCGCCCCAGTCATTCTGCTTGCCTTTATTCCGACGAGTCGGAACTTTGGGCATTCAGAACTTCCATGGCGTGACAGGCGGTGTGTACAAGGCCCGGGAACGTATTCACCACGGTATACTTATCCGTGATTACTAGCGATTCCGACTTCATGGAGTCGAATTGCAGACTCCAATCCGAACTGAGGCTAGTTTTAGGGATTAGCTCCACCTCGCAGTTTAGCAACCCGTTGTACTAGCCATTGTAGGACGTGTGTGGCCCTGGACATAAAGGCCATGCGGACTTGACGTCATCCCCACCTTCCTCCGAGTTAACCTCGGCAGTCCCTTTAGAGTGCTTCTCGATAAATCGAGGTTAGCAACTAAAGGCAGGGGTTGCGCTCGTTATGGAACTTAATCCGACACCTCACGGCACGAGCTGACGACAGCCATGCAGCACCTGTGCTAGCTCCCTTTCGGGTCCCTTCCCTTTCAGGTCAGTACCACTAGCATGTCAAGCCCAGGTAAGGTTCTTCGCGTACCATCGAATTGAACCACATCCTCCACCGCTTGTGCGGGCCCCCGTCAATTCCTTTGAGTTTCAACCTTGCGGTCGTAGTCCCCAGGTGGACCACTTAATGCGTTAGCTACGGCACTCCTCGACGAATCAAGGAACACCTAGTGGTCATCGTTTACAGTATGGACTACCAGGGTATCTAATCCTGTTTGCTCCCCATACTTTCGGGTATCAGCGTCAGCTACGAGCCAGAGAGCCGCCTTCGCCACGAGTGTTCCTCCCGATATCCACACATTCCACCGCTACACCGGGAATTCCACTCTCCCCTCTCGTGCTCAAGACCTGCAGTATCAAAGACTTGTTGCAGGTTAAGCCTGCACCTTTAATCTCCGACTTACAAATCCGCCTACACCCCCTTTACACCCAGTAATTCCGGACAGTGCTTGCCCCTTCCGTGTTACCGCGGCTGCTGGCACGGAATTAGCCGGGGCTTCCTCTGGAGGTACCGTCAAAATCTTCCCCCCTGACAAGAGTTTACAACCCGAGAGCCTTCATCCTCTACACAGCGTCGCTGGGTCAGCCTTTCGGCCATTGCCCAATTTTCTAGACTGCTGCCTCCCGTAGGAGTTGGGGCCGTGTCTCAGTCCCCATGTGGCTGGTCACCCTCTAAGGCCAGCTACCCGTCATAGGCTTGGTAGGCAGTTACCCTACCAACTACCTGATAGGACACAAACTCATTCAAGAGCCCCTGACAAGTCAAGGTTTCTCCCTAAAATCATATGATTTTAGGGACTTATGCGGAATTACCCTCGATTTCTCAAGGCTATTCCCCACTCAAAAGTAGATTATCTGTGTATTACTCACCCGTTCGCCACTGCCCGATAAATCGGACCGTTCGACTTGCATGTCTAAGACACGCTGCCAGCACTAGTCCTGAGCCAGGATCAAACTCTCCGAAAAAGACCTCAAAAGTGATGCACGCGTATATAAATTTCAAAGAGCTCTACTTTTATATAACACTTTATTAGAGATTTGTCAAGTTTTTTTTTAAAAAAAGTTAAAATTTAGCTCAATCCAATTATTCCTCTTATTTCTTTTTCAAGTGTAGAACTAATTTCTGGGTGCTGTATTAAGTAATCTATTGCATTTTCCCTACCTTGCCCAATTTTTTCACCCTTGTAAGAAAACCAAGTCCCAGCCTTCTCTACAAGATTATGCTTAACTGCAAGATCAAATATATCACCAACCATTGAAATCCCTTTTCCATAAAGGATATCAAATTCTGCACTCTTAAATGGGGGCGCAAGCTTGTTTTTGACAACCATAACCTTTATATGGTTACCTATCCTTTCTTCTCCCTTTTTAATAGGGGTGACACTTTTTATTTCAAGTCTCACAGATGAATGAAATTTAAGTGCCAATCCACCAGGAGTTGTCATCGGGTTACCCAAAAGTACGCCAATTTTGTATCTTATCTGATTTATAAAGATGGCGCAAGTCTTTGATTTTGATACTACTCCTGTAAGTTTTCTAAGTGCTTGCGACATAAGTCTTGCCTGTAATCCAATGAAAGATTCGCCTATCTCACCCTCAATTTCAGCTCTTGGGACAAGCGCAGCCACAGAGTCAATAACTATGACATCAACTGCTCCACTCCTTGTGAGAGTCTCTGCAATCTCAAGTGCCTCCTCCCCTGTATCTGGCTGTGATATAAGTAGGTTATCAACATCTACACCTAAATTTTTAGCATATACTGGGTCAAGTGCATGCTCAGCATCAATAAATGCGCCTACCCCTCCCTTTTTTTGGGCTTCTGCTAAAATATGTAACCCAAGTGTAGTCTTACCACTTCCCTCTGACCCAAATATCTCTACTGTCCTGCCACGTGGTATGCCTCCTATTCCAAGTGCTGCATCAAGCGAAAGTGAACCAGTTGAGATTGCATCTTTACACACCTTAATCTCCTTCTCACCAAGTCTCATCACAGCACCCTTACCAAAGCTCTTCTCTATTTGGCGCAAAGCCTCATTTATTGCACGCTCTCTTGTCTCTTCCATTTCAATAAAAATATATGTAAAAATTGTCTAAATGTCAAGAAAAAAAAGATTATTTTTTGGACATAAATCTCAAATTAATAAGCAAAAATAGTAGTCCCACACACAGCCACGCAAACCAGTCACCCCATCTTGCATAAAAAGTAAGGTTCTTCCTTAACGGGATATCTCTTATAATAATTTGCTGTGTGAATATTTTGGTAATCTCTTTTACTTCACCCTTTGGAGTCACAAAATATGAGATACCCGTGTTGCCACATCTCACAACTGGTATCCTGTATTCTACTGCTCTCAAAACTGCCTGCTGTGCATGCTGGTATGGGCCTGCAGTCCTACCAAACCATGAATCCTCAGTTATATTCACAAGCACTTGTGCCCCATTGCGGACAAATTTTCTTGAAATTCTTGGGAATATAGATTCAAAACAAATAAGAACAGAGAATTTAAATTTGGGAAGCTCAAAAACTTTGTAATTCTTACCGGGTGAGAAATTACCCTGTCCAAAATTTAGTCTTTGTAGCCCCGTAAATATTTCATCAAAAGGTAAGCGTTCACCGAATGGGACTAAATAAATTTTGTCGTAAAATCCCTTAACCCTATATTTAGGGACAACGAGAAAACAGGAATTGTAAGTCTTTGCTTGCTTCTCACTCAACTCTAATCTCATACCACCCATGATTACTGGGATATTCAATGAATCTACAATTTTAAAAACCTTTTGCCCTAAATCATTAAGGTTGAGATACCCAGGTATTGCAGTCTCGGGCCAGACAAGTAAATCACACGTCCCTACTTTTTCACTTAACTTATATAACAATAATAATCTGTAGTCAAAAGAGTCCTCCTCTCGCTTTATTTCAGGTACTACATTTGGCTGGATAACACCAATCCTAACTTCTGGAGCAGACTCTTTTTGGTCTAATGCGAGTCTACCTTGAAGCCATACAATGCAAACAACAATTGCTGCACCGTATAGGTATCGCAATTTTCTACTCACCATTGTGTAAAAAATGAGCGAGTTTATAAGCAACACAAAAAATGTTATCCCTGGGAGTCCGATAAATTCGGCGAACTGTACAAATTGTAAATAATGGGTAAGTGCATAGCCCACGCTTCCCCACGGGAAACCAAGTTCAGGTGATAATGAACGGATGAACTCTACACTCGTCCATGCTATTGGGATAAAGATGAAGCTTCTAATTCTATTTGAAAACCATGCAGAAAATCCAAATATAAGTCCAAAGTATATGAATAAAAGTAATACACCTGCCCATAACCAGACTCTAAAAGGTACCTCAAGCACAAGTATCCAGTAAAGTAGACCCACAGAAAAGACAAAACCGGATATAAAACCGTATTTGAAAGCATTATTAGATTTATAGGAGACAAAAATGAGTGGTATAAAGCTGACAAACACAACAAAAGGAGCACAGTAAAAAGAGAGGAGCAATAAAATAGAGGTCAATAAACTCATAAAGACGAACATAAGCTAAATAATATTACTATATCAACTTATTGTCAAGCTAAGGTAAAATTAAGAAGTGGGATAAGTAAAAATTCTCCGTAAAAAAAAAGAAAACATGCTATTAAAATGGGGAAAACTTGGCAACTTTCTATAGCTCATTTTGTATCAGAAGTCGCTAAATGCAGATTAGATAATAACCTTATCACTACCCATGTCAAAAATGTTATTATTGGACAGCCTCCCGTTCCTAATTTACTTGAGTAAAATTACCTTATCTGTTGCTTTACTATGATTGTCTACGATAAGTTTTATAAAGTAGACGCCTGTTGCTACTTTTCTACCACTGTCATCTTTACCATCCCAAGAAACAGCAGCAGTCAGTGATAAGTGATTAGTGGGAAGTGTAAAAGACTTAACCAATCTTCCACTTAAATCATAAATTTGTAAGCCAACCCTATCTTTTTCACTAACCCCTACACCCTGAACCCTAATCGCTGTATTATGAGTAAATGGGTCAGGATAATTATCAAGCATTACATAAGTGGACTTATCTTTAGAGATAATATCGTCTTCTTCAACCCCAGTTACGCCAACGCGGAGCACAACTTTCACTGGATACATACCTTCATCTGGGTCATTAGAAGTAATTTTCAGAGTATCACGATATACCCCCTGTGGCAATCCCTTAGGATTTACAAGAACTGTTACTCCACAGGAATCACCGGGGCTAACTGAGAAAGATGAAGGATTAGTTGACACAATCCAGTTCTGTGTGTGTGAGATATTTGATACATTCAATACCCCATCTCCATTATTATGGACACGCATAGTACCGCTTAGATATTCACCACCAACCGCACCAAAGTGATATAAGGCTGGATCTCCATAGAGGACAAAATCGTATAGATTAAGCCAGTGCTCAAACCCTAAATTAGTAACATATTCATTCCTGCCAGCATCAAACGCATCGCCCACTTTTGCATGCGTTGTAGAGGTATCTTTTAGTAAATTCTCAAAGAAATAGTAATCCCAGTTCTCACCTGTTCCCCATGAGACACGTGTAGCTGCTATTATACTGGCACAGCCTTGATACAAAAGGGCGGCACCAAGATTATTGAGTGTCTCTGGATATCCACACAGACATGACATAAGGAAACCAATTGCAGGATGGATATCGTCTACTAATGGTGCACAACTTGTGCTAAATGCCTCAGGCCATTGCATTTCAGCATCCTCCGGTATGTTATTACCGTTATCCCATGCCCATACCTTCCGATAGTATGCTACATTTGCCCCATGATTAAACTCATTAAAGATTCCCCTATTACTCCAGTAATTGATTGTATTCTGCTCAGTAAGTGGTGCAGTACAGGAATGTGGACTTGGAGATAGTCCCTCTTTCTCGTATAGGTAGGCAGCGTTCGCCCTTTCTATAACCCCGTTGTCCATCAAATCTTCCATAACTTTTGCACCATCATAAAAGGGAATGTTGGGGTTTCCGTTCTCATTAGCAAAAAATAGTATTCCACCAGCAAGTAGTGCCATTTTCTTATAAGTAAGGTCAGTATTTTGCTCAAATGCCACTATTTTATCACATATATGCCTTATTTTTTGACCATCACTCCACGGAATCCTACCCAAATGGATATCGGCATGATAGTCTGGTCTATCATCTCCTGGTGGCTCATGGTTTTGACCCCAAACCTCACCGTAGTAACTGTCACCGTCACTATTCCAGGATGTATTGTCTGGGGCTGTCAATTCAGCATAATATAAATCAGTTGGTATAGGAGAGCACTGTGGGTCATTCATTGGACCATCTGGGTCATTATTATAAGGAGTACATATACGCATAGGTATATTATTGTTATCACCTACAATAAGCACATACTTTATACCCCACTGGCTACTTGGATATTTATCACGCAAAAAGTTGCGTATCTTTTGCTGTATATCATTCCCTGTGTAATTAGTATTTATCCATTCTTTTGTCACTACATTCACACTGTAGCCAAGTGAAGTCTTCCAATTCACTAACGTAGCACAGTCGCCAGTATTTGCTTGTGTAGTTATAATCACATAATCATAAGTCTGTTTTGCTGGTATAATATTTCCATACCACTCTCTTGCCTGGCTGTAGTTATAAATAACCTCACTCGCCGCATCATCTGCTAAATTATCAGATAATAGTCTCATAGACTCTTCTTTTTTCTTGCTGTCCATAGTATATCTAATTGTTATCGTAACATCGTGTGTATAATAAAGTTTCTTGGATACAGGTTGATATGTAAATGGATAAATGGCAACATCAACTAAGTTGTATCTTCTCAACCCACCTGTCCCGCGCAGTTCACCTATGACCGCAGGATAAAGTGCAGTAGAGGAGTAAAATTTATCTTTATTCGCATTGTATTGCTCCATTAGCTGTGCTACAATTTCTTGATAATCGTTTAGTGGCAAAGATGGTGGTGTGGGCATAATGTTATAAGTGCCGGGGAGCTCATTTCTTGTCCCAGTCACATCAACAGACTTCACAACTGCACCCGGTGGTATTGCAACAGTGTATATCTTTGCTGGTAGGTATGGTGCACCAATTTTACCAAGATGACCAAAGCCAGCAATGTTGACCTTTTGAGTACCGTCTTCAAGTGACTCAACCTTAAAATCCGGTACATTAACTTTAACACATACCTCTCTATCATTCCAGTATCCATTAACTTTAGCAACCTTTGATGGACCTTCATAATAATAATATAGAGATTCAGGTGTAACATATATATCTGGTGTACCACCCCCTATCCCAATCACAGTTACATAATCTACACCTACACTATTTTGGTCCGGTGTTGCTGTGTAATAATCAAATCCAATTACTACACTTGGTTGACCGTCGTATGCAGATAGGTCAGCATACCAGCCATCCCAGTTAGAACCACTCTGATAAAGATAGCCTAAAGAAGTCCATGTCGGGTCATTTACACCACCACCTTGGGTTACAACCCCAATAACGAGATAATCGTCATAGTTACTGCTCTGCCACGCATAAAATGTAAGCGTACAACCCGTGTAACTTGAAAAATCCAATACAGGTGTCTGTAAAACTTGCTCCTGAACATAGTATTGGTCATAGTTTATCCATGCTACATAATTGCCATCGTGCCCGGCATCCTCTCCTCTAAACCATATATTAGATGATTGGTCCCATGGAGATGAAAACTGGCTCCATCCGGATGGCGGGACTGCAGTCTCAAAGCCTTCAGGACCAAGGATGTTAACTTTACGTCCTTTTGTTGTAGCTGGTTGAGTCTTTGCAAGAGAGAGGGGGCATTATTTACTCTTCAATACCCAAGCCGGTAAGTACGTTCCCGTCTCAATATCTATATATGGAATTGTCTTTCTAATATTAGAACCAGATTTTTTCACAGGAACTGTAGAACTCCCATTAGCCAACGCCCAAAAACAAAAAACAAAAAATACACACCACTTTACTAACCTATATCCTCTCATCTCTCCTCGTTTCAAGCCAATCGGCTTGTGCTATAAATTGCTGGCAGTTCTTTTATCACTTATAATGTCATTTTTATACACATTACAAGCCAAATAAAAATTGTCGAGTTTTTTAATTTTTGCAAATTTGAACTTGACACTCTCCAATTGTAGACTATTATAATATTTATTATAACAGGAGGTAAGGATGCGTAAATATAAGATATTTGTCATAAATCCGGGCTCTACATCAACTATTGTTGCACTCTTTGAGAATGATAAAGAGATAAATAGGGTAAAAATTGAGCATTCACAGGAAGAACTCAAAAAATATTCAAGTGCTATAGAACAGCTTGAATTTAGGAAGCAAATGATTAAAAATATACTTAATGAATGGAGAATACCTGCCCGCCGCTTTGCTTTGACAGGCGGGAAAGATGTCAATGCAGTTGTGGGTAGAGGAGGGCTATTAAAACCATTAGAAAGTGGAACTTATAGAATAAATGAAGCTATGGTTAACGATATCAAAGAAGGACGAGTTCAAAGTGAGCATATATCAAATATAGGTCCGCTGCTGGCATTTGAGATTGGAAATGAGCTTGGTGTACCCTCATTTACAGCTGACCCTGTATCAGTTGATGAATTTGAGCCCCTTTCAAGGGTGTCGGGTATACCAGAAATTAAAAGAATAGCACTACAGCATACCTTAAACATAAAAGCTATGGCAAAGAAAGCATCAAAGGAACTTGGTAAATCATTGGAAGAAATAAATCTTATAGTAGCACATATCGGTGGAGGTATATCTATCTGTCCAATTAAGAGAGGCCGAATAGTGGACAGCAACAATGCAAATGAAGAAGGACCATTTTCACCTGAGCGAAGTGGCGGACTACCCGTATATCAACTTGTTAAGTTATGCTTTTCTGGAAAGTATGACGAAAGTTGGCTTAAAAAGAGAATAGTAGGTAATGGTGGACTTATAGCTTATCTTGAAACAAATAAAGTAGAAGAAGTAGAGGAAAGGATAGCTAAACACGACGAAAAAGCAAAGTTTTATCTTGAGGCTATGGCTTATCAAATTGCAAAAGAGATAGGGGCAATGGCTACAGTACTTAAAGGAAAAGTGGATGTCATAGTCATTACGGGAGGGGCAGCAAATTCTAATATGCTAATCAACTGGATAAAAGAGAGAATCTCATTTATAGCACCTATACTTGTTTACCCCGGGGAGAATGAAATGTTAGCTCTTGCACAAGCAACTTTGAGAATACTAAAGAATGAAGAAAAAGAGAAAATATATAAATAAAAATGGAATTTCATGAAAAAGGTGGGGTAAAACACATTCTTATTGAACTTGCCGAGCACATCCCTTATACAATTTTTGGTGTTATAATTGGCTTAATAAGTATGGGAATTTTAACTTTTATTGTCACAGCGATAGGAAGGGAAGAGCTGTTACCTGAAGCTTCTTACGACCTTTTTCATATATTTCACCCAATCCATTTACTTTTAAGCTCTACTGTGACTACAGCTATGTTTTGGAAACATGAGCGAAAAATTGTAAAGGCTTTTGTTATTGGATTTATTGGCTCAGTTGCGATATGTGGGATAAGTGATATAGGAATACCATTTTTGAGCGGTACTCTATTAGGTGTTCGTATGCGACTGCATATATGTGTGATTGAGCACCCACAGATTATCCTACCATTTGTCATATTAGGTATTGCAGTTAGCTACTTTGTTCCAAATATAGTTGAAAAGAGTACCCAGTATTCACATGGAGCTCATGTATTAGTTAGCAGTATGGCTTCAATACTTTACCTTTTATCATTTGGATTTACCCATTGGATACATCATATAGGGAGTGTTTTTATTATCGCAGTTGTTGCAGTTATGCTACCTTGTTGTGTAAGTGACATAGTTTTTCCATTGTGTTTTACTAAAAAACTTGACAAACTTTTTTAACATATAATTATATTATAATTAAGTGAGATGAACGCAATTTATATTCTTATTACATTACTCTCACTTCAGCTACCTAAAAGGTTAGTTGAAATTCCAATTAAAACTCACAATGAAGTTTATAAACTTGGTAGATTAAAGATTACAATCGTAGATGCAGGTGATTCCTATGCGAGAGCTATTTTGGATGATAAAGAAATAGAGCATCTCAAGTCTTTAGGATACGAGGTGAAGGTCATATTTGAGGATTACAGAGAACTATCCAAGAGAATATTGGAGAAAAAGCAATATCATACATACGAGCAAGTGGTTCAAGAAATGATTGAAGTAGCAACTAATTATCCACATATTGCAACACTTGATACAATAGGCTATTCAGTCCAAAATAGGTTGATACTTGGAATGAAGATTTCAGATAATCCAATAGCTCATGAGAATGAGCCAGGTATTAGATTTACTGGATGCCATCATGGGGATGAACATATTGCAACAGAGATTGTTCTTTATATGATTCACTATCTAACTGATAACTATTCAACAAGTCCACATATAAAAGAGCTCGTTGATTCAAGGGAGATATGGTTTATCCCGATGGTCAATCCTGATGGTGTTTACCATAATACAAGAGAGAATGCAAATGGAGTAGATTTAAATCGTGATTATGGATATATGTGGGAAGGATGGGGTGGAAGTCCTGGCCCATTCTCACAGCCAGAAACTCAAGCGATGAGAAAAAATGTGTTAGAGAATAGATTTGTACTCGGGTTTGATTACCATTCAGCTCCTAATGTAGGCTCTGACGTGAGAATTGTAAACACTCTTTGGGACTATTCACCAATATACCCTCAGGTAGATACTATAATGATGAACATCGGCAAAGATTATGCAGACTCTACAGGATATGAGTTAATTCGAGGCTGGTATTGGTATGGAGTCCATGGTAGTTGCCAAGATGCTATGTATGGATGTGAAGGGATTATTGACTATACAATAGAAACACCTTATCCTGATAATCCAGAAGGTGTTTGTGAGTCCAATAGGGAGGCAATACTTTCAATGATAAATAGGGCTGGTGATATAGGGATTGCAGGAATTGTGACCGACTCAATAACAGGAGCTCCACTGGATGCAAGAGTAGATATTAAGGAAATACACTGGCCAATATACACAGATTCAAGACTCGGTGACTATCACCGTATTCTACTACCCGGTACTTATACTGTTGAAGTCTCTGCTAATGGATACTTAACCAAAACAATACCGGGAGTAACGGTTAGTGATTTGGTTACTCAATTAGATGTTACCCTTACGCCGGGTGGTGGTTGTTATGCACACCGTATTGTATGGGCATGTGTTGCAGACCCTAATGATGCTCATACTAATCGTACCCTGACCACAGATGTACTTGGAGTACCAGATGATGCTTTTCTCTCTATCGGAGTGAGTGGAAACATAGTTCTCGATATGGGTGAGAATACACCAATCACCGGTATTTTCACTGTTTATGAAGGTGATGACGGTGTCTCTGATGAGGGGTATGAAGTTCTAATTTCAAATATTTGGAATGGTCCATTTGTTTCAGTTGGCACAGGATATGGGACACAGAGTTTTGATATAGGAATAGTAGGGTATGATGAAGCAAGGTATGTAAAAATTATTGATGATGGTGATGGCAATCCCAATACCCCCTATGCAGGCTTTGATTTAGATGCAATTGAAAGTAAACCAATATTAGGCCCTTGTCTCACTTATAAAGGATATTTAATTAACGATTCTGGGTCTGGTGGCAATAATGATTCAATCCCAGAACCTGGTGAGATTGTTGGTATTTCAATAATAATTAAAAATCGTGGCACTGAAAATCTATCAAATGTAACAGGAACTATTGTAACGCAATCTCCTTATATTAATATTCTTGTTGACACTGCAAGCTTTGGTGATGTATCAGCTGGTGAAGAGGATACTTCATCCACATATTACACGCTATCAATTGACTCGGGATGCCCTACTCCTTATCAACCTATCTGTGAACTAACACTGGCAGGTGACGGATATTCAACTACAAATAGCTTCTCAATAGTTATAGGAAGCCCTGGTTTCTATGATGATATGGAATGCGATACTTTACAGTGGACGCATTCAGGTGCTAATGACTTATGGCATATAACCGAGCATAGATACGCCTCCCCAACTCATTCTTGGTATTGTGGAAATGAGGGGAGCTGGCAATATGATAACAATATGAACGCATCCATTACGAGTAGAGAAATTCTTATTACATCTAATTCACATCTTGAGTTTGACCACTGGTATGACACAGAGTTGGGCTACGACTACGCTTATTTAGAAATTAGTGTAAATGGAAGTGGATGGACTCAACTTGACCGCTGGGATGGTGGCAGTGATGGATGGGAACACGAAACTTATGATTTTACCTATCCAGCAGGTACAATAGTGCAAATCAGGTTCAGACTGAATACAGACGGTTCTGAGGTTAGAGAGGGCTGGTATATTGACAACGTATATATATGGCCACCAGTGGTTGCAGTAAAAGAGCTCAAGGAGAGACAGGTAAAGATTGTTCTATTCCAGAATTTACCAAATCCATTTACCAAAACTACAGTGATTAGGATTAAGGGATTAAGTAGTAGGTTGATTAATCAAACCCATACGCTACAAATTTACGACATTACTGGCAGATTAGTCAAGTCTTTTCCACTAATCACCGACCACTTGTCACTTACCACTGCCGTTTCCTGGGATGGTACTGATAATTTAGGTAAAAAGGTAGGTTCTGGTGTTTATTTCTATCAGTTAGTGTTAGATAATTACAAATTGTCGAAGAAACTCATCTTTATAAATCACTAATTATAGTTTTACCAGCTTGCTTTTTTAACTCCCGGGAGTTCACCTCTAAGAGCAAGTTGTCTAAAGCAAATCCTACAGAGACCAAATTTTCTGTAAACTGCCCTTGAACGACCACAAATTGCGCATCGTTGATATTGTCTTGTCTTAAACTTTGGTGGTCTCTTCTGTTTAGCTATCCAGCTCTTTTTTGCCATTAGTTACCCCTTGAATGGCATACCAAACGCTTTCAATAACTCACGCGAGTCCTCTTTACGCTCACACTTAACGCATATAGTTATATCCATACCTAAAGTGTGTTTAACTTTGTCATAAGAGATTTCAGGAAATATCATCTGCTCCGAGACTCCAAAGGTGTAATTCCCATAAGCATCAAATGAATTAGGATTAAGTCCCCTAAAATCTCTTATTCTTGGAATAGCAAAATTAATGAGACGGTCAAGAAATTCGTACATTCTATCACCTCTCAGAGTTACTTTGCAGCCTATAGGTTTACCTTTCCTTAATTTAAAGGCAGCTACTGACTTTCTTGCATAAGTAACTAACGGACGTTGACCTGTTATTAGAGCTAAATCATTGACGCCGGCGTCTAAGATTTTTTGGTCCTGTATAGCTTCACCTATCCCCATATTTACGACAATTTTTTCAAGTAGAGGGACTTGATGAGGATTTTTATACTTAAGCTTTTTCATAAGCTCAGGCAAAATATGACTCTTGTATTTCTCTTTTAATCTGGGTATCATGCTTCTATCATTTCTCCACACTTTTTGCATATCCTTGTAAATATGTCTCCTACCTTTTTCTTACCAATTTTTGTTGGCATACCACATTTGGGACAGATGAGTTTAAGGTTTGAAATATGAACCGGACCCTCCTTTTTAAGCCTACCTGCCTGCTGATCTGGTGATGTTGGTCTTTGGTGTTTTATCTGAAAATTAACTCCCTCTACTATACAGACACTGTGTGAAGGAAAAATTCTTAAAATCTTACCTTGTTTACCTTTATATTCTCCACTCATTACACGTACAATATCGCCTTTTTTAAGTCTCATATTACTTCAGATGCCAGTGAGGCAATCTTCATAAATTTCTTTTCCCTTAATTCTCGTGCAATCGGACCAAATACCCTTGTCCCAATTGGCTCACCCTCCTTATTTATTAGGACACAGGCATTTTCGTCAAATCTTATATAACTACCATCTTCTCTCCTACACTCCTTTTTTACCCTCACTATAACTGCTCGCTGTATACTACTCTTCTTCATTTGTGATTGTGGTAATGCATCCTTTATAACAACTGTTATTATATCTCCAAGACTCGCATACCTCCTTGAACCACCACCTGAAATTCCAATGCACATCCCTATTTTGGCACCCGAATTGTCGGCTATTTTTAGCCTTGTAAACCTTTGAATCATTATTACTTACCAGCAATCTTTACTAACCTCCAATGTTTTGTTTTTGATATAGGTCTCGTTGCTTCTATTACTACCTTATCCCCAACTTTTGCTGTATTTTGTGAATCATGGCAGGCAACACGAGTATGACGACGGATGTATTTTTTGTATAGTGGATGAAGAACCATCCTTTCAACCTCCACAATTATTGTCTTATTTTGCTTATCACTTACTACCTTGCCCTCTAATCTCTTTCTCATGTTTAATTGTAAGGACTCTTGCAATATCTCTTCTTAAAGTCCTAAGTTTTAATGGATTTGAGATACTTTGAGTCTTATGTTTAAACCTAAGTGAAAATAGTTCTTCACGCAACTCGTGTAATTTTGAATCGAGTTCATCTGGCAAGAGTTCGCGCAACTCTTTAGCTTTCATCTATAAAATTCACTCCTCTTTAAAAATCTTGTCTTAATTGGTAATTTTGATGCCCCAAGTCTTACAGCCTCTCTTGCTACATCTTCAGCAACACCAGCAAGTTCAAATAAAATTCTACCCGGCTTAACTACAGCTACCCAATATTCTGGTTCCCCCTTCCCTTTACCCATCCTTGTCTCTGCTGGTTTCTTACTGATAGGCTTATCAGGAAAAATACGGAGCCAAACTTTTCCGCCTCGCTTAAGGTGACGAGTTATAGCTACTCTACAAGCTTCAATCTGACGACTACTTATCCAAGCAGGCTCAAGCGATTGGATAGCCCAGTCTCCAAAAGCTATACGAGTACCACCTTTTGCTTTACCTTTCATTCGTCCCCTGTGTTGTTTCCTAAATTTTGTACGTTTTGGCATTAACATAATTAAGTGGTTTCCCCCTTATAAATCCACACTTTTATTCCTATCATCCCATACACTACACGTGCAGTTGTGCATGCATAGTCAATTTTTGCCCTTATTGTATGGAGAGGAATTTTTCCTTCTCTATACCATTCACAGCGCGCAATTTCTGCACCCATTAGTCGGCCCTTAGTTGCAACCCTTATCCCCTTTGCACCCAGCTTCATAGCCTCAGCTACTGCTCTCTTCATTGCTCTACGGTAAGATACCCTTTGCTCAATTCGACGGGCAACACTTTCAGCTACAAGAGTGGCATCAAGTTCAGGATCCCTTATTTCCTGAACTTCAATCGCAACATCACGAGAAACTGCAAGTTTAAGCTCATCCCTTAATCTATCTATTAAAGCTCCCTTCCTACCAATGACTATTCCGGGTCTTGCTGTATGTATTGTTATTATAACACGCTTCGGGGTACGTTGAATCTGTATCTTTGAGATAGCACCACCTTTTATTCTCTTGGTTATATACCTCCTTATCATATAGTCTTCTTGAATAAACTTTGCAACCTCGTTTTTTGTAAACCATTTGGAACTCCAATCCTCAGTGATTCCAAGTCTAAATGCAGTTGGATGTGTCTTCTGTCCCATTATTCACTCTTCACTATCACTGTGATATGAGAAGTCCTTCTCCTCATTATGTCTGCTCGTCCCATAGCCCTTGGGTTGAGCCTCTTATATGCAGGACCACGGTCAATTTTTATGGTATATATCCATAAATCCTCATCTGTAGTAGGAGCGCCGGGACCGAGTTTGTTTTTAAGATTTGATGCTGCAGAATGTATTGCTCTCTGAAGCCACTTAGATGAGGGACTCGGTGAGAATTTTAATATGCTTTCTGCATCACGAACACTTTTTCCCTTGAGAGGCTCTGCAAGTCTCTTTAATTTTTTTGAAGCTACTCCAACATATTTTTGACAAGCTATACCTTCCATCAACTTACCTCCTCAGCTCTTGCTTTTCTTCCACCATGCGCCCTAAATGTACGGGTGGGTGCAAACTCACCAAGTCGATGTCCTACCATATTTTCAGTTATATAAACTGGAACATGCTTGCGACCGTCATGGATAGCAATTGTATGACCAACAAAATCAGGTATTATAACTGACCTCCTTGACCAAGTCTTTATAATCTTTTTTTCTTTTGTTTTATCTATCTTTTTGAGCTTATCAACTAATTTCTTATCAACCCAAACCCCTTTTTTAAGAGACCTTGCCATTTACTTTCTCCGTTTTATTATATACTTATCTGATAGCTTTTTACCCCTCGTCTTGAATCCCTTTGCCGGTACGCCTGTAGGGGAACGTGGGATATGCCCCTTTGATTTGCCCTCACCGCCACCCATTGGATGGTCAACAGGATTCATATGAGTGCCCCTTGTTCTTGGACGTCGTCCCAAATACCTACTCCTCCCAGCCTTACCTAAAACTATACTTCCATGGTCAGGATTAGATGTCCTACCAATTGTTGCGAGGCAATCAAGTCTTATGAGCCTTATCTCACCCGATGGAAGCCTCACATGAGCATAAGGTTCTTCTTTTGCAAGAATTTGAGCAGAGTTACCAGCAGAACGGACAAGCTCACCACCTCGTCCTGGAGTAAGCTCAAGATTATAGATTTCCATACCAAGTGGAATTTCACGTAAAGGGAGTGTGTTACCAATCTTTAGCGGAGAGCCTGGGCCTGAGATAATCTCATCCCCGGGCTTTAAACCTAACGGAGCAATTACATATCTCTTTTCCCCATCTTTATACATAAGCAAAGCTATTCTTGAAGAGCGATTTGGGTCATATTCTATAGCTTCTACAGTTGCAGGAATGCCAAATTTATCACGCTTGAAGTCAATAATCCTATACATCCGTTTATGCCTGCCACCCCTATGTCTTGAAGTTATACTACCAAAGTTACCTCTTCCACCAGTGCGTGGAAGGGGAGCTAACAAAGACTTTTCAGGTTCTCGTTTAGTTATATCAGAAAAATCATCGTAAGTCTGATATCTCTGAGTAGATGTCACCGGTTTTCTCTTCTTTATACCCATTTCTTTTCTTATTACATTAAAATAAGCTTCTTAATTGAAATATAATCGCATGCTTCAAACTTTGCAAAATACACACCAGCCGGAAATCCTTTGGCAGCCCATGTCATATTATAATACCCGTGCTCTTTACTTCCATTTACCAGTGTCTCCACTAACCTACCGGACGCATCGTAAATCTTTAAACTCACTCCTACCTTCTGGGGTCAGTATATTTATTTACTAAATATTCTGTAAATTCTCTTCTTTTCAAACCACTCAGATCCAATTCACCCGTTTTCGTATCAATTTTTATTTCCCACTTCTCCATGGTCATCGCTCCAATAATTGCGTGTAATTTCTTGCCATCAACTGTCCCTAAATCATTAACAGGTATTACATAGGTGTCAAAGTCAAGTCCCTCTATTTTCCCTTTGATTATGCAGGCCTCTTTAACTTCGAACACTGTACCACCAAGAGACACCTTAAACTTTGGAATTTTATAAATGGAGACTCCTTTCAAAATTCGTCTTTCAACATAAGTGTTAAACGAACCTGTATCAAACAATGTGGTTGCATCTTTGCCCTCAATTTCTATTTCCCTTATTATCCGCATGCTCATCCCTCTTCCCTATTAGCTCTCATGTATTACACTCCTTCAAATATTTCTATTTTATTGCCTTCTTCAAGTGTACATATTGCCTTCTTCCAATTTTCTCTTCTTCCTTCAAATCGTCCAAGTCTCTTTGGTTTACCTTTCATCCTTTGTGTAGTTACTTTTAATACTTTTACTTTAAAAAGTTGCTCTACTGCACGCTTTATCTCAATCCTGTTAGCCTCTATAGCCACACAAAAAGTATACTTATTGGCTTTGTCTTTCAACTGTACAGCCTTTTCAGTTACAATTGGATAAAGAATTGTAGTCCTTGCGTCTTTCATCTCTTAATTTCCAAAAAAGATTTAAGTGCATCCAAAGGAAAGACAAGAATATCTGTAGAGAGAACATCAAGTGCATTTAAGTCATTTGCATTTTTAAATTCTACACCTTTTATATTTCTACCTGCTTTATAAAAGTTATCTTCACGCTTTAAGTTGGATGATACAAACAGTATACTCTTCTTTGAGTTTAAGCCAAGAGCACCAAGCATAGCATTAAACAATTTTGTCTTCTGCTCAGTAAAATCAAGTTTGTCAAGCAGTAGAATTTTACCTTCCATTGTTTTATAACTCAATGCAGAAAGAAGGGCAAGTCTTAACTTTTTTCTCGGTATTTTATAATAATAATTTCTTGGTTTCGGACCAAAAACAATTCCGCCACCCGGCCAAAGAGGAGACCTTATTGAGCCAGCTCTTGCCCTCCCTGTATGTTTTTGCACCCATGGCTTCCTTCCACCACCCCTTACTTCACCTCTTGTCTTTGTTGATGCAGTTCCCTGTCTCTTATTTGCTTGATACATACGAATTGCTTCATAAATAGCACCATCGTTTGGCTTTATTCCAAATATATCGATGGGTAGAGTGTATTCCCCTACAATATTGCCATCTTTTGAATATACATTTAACTTTAGCATAATTTAATACTCGCTTATTGACTCAGGTAATTTTAAAATCTCGTCTATAAAACTATTAGCTCGATTTAATTCCTTTTCGATATGCTCTAAATGCTTTATTTCTTCTGCCTCTCCTTTTCTCTCCAGTTTAGACTTTAGGTATTCTGCAGCTAAACGAATCACTTCAAGTGACTCCTGGAGTTGCTCGGTAGTAATTTTTGCAAATTTTTCTGCCGTCAATAATCTCTCTTCCTTTTTCATTTCTGTAAATAGTTCTCTCATAAGACGCTGAATCTCAGCTTCTTTTAATACAGTATAGACTACAAAAAGCGTTATAAGGACGCAAAACCCAATCACATACACTTTTAAGTAATAACTCCTTTTAGCCCAATCTTCAGGATTAGTTCCTATAGTATCTAATACCACATAGACACTTAATATTACCAATATAGCAAGAAAAACAGCCAATAAATGCCAATGCCTCTTTTGTAAATGGAGTAAGTTCATTTTTATGTATTTATTTTTACTTGCATTTTACCAAAACTAAAGCATTTCTTGGCCCCGGAACCTGTCCTTTTAAAAATAGCAAATTTTTAGCCTCATCAACCTTGATTACTTCAACATTTCGCGCCGTTACTTTATTACCCCCCATTCTGCCGGGAAGTGGGTGTCCCTTTACAACTCTTGCAGGAAATTTTCTTGCCCCAACAGAGCCTGGACGTGCGTGAAACTTTGACCCATGAGCTGCTGGGCCACCGGAGAAGCCATGCCGTTTCACACCTCCTGCAAAACCGCATCCCTTGGAATAAGAAGTCACCTCTACTATTGAACCTGTAGAAAATATAGATGCCGTTATTTGTTTACCTATCCCCCAATCTGGTGGAGGGTCTCTTATTTCACGTAAGACATTGGTTGGCTTTATACCCTGCGACTTAAATACCCCAGAATATGGACGATTTGATTTCTTCTTAGCCCCAAATCCAAGTACACAGGCATCATAGCCATCTGTTGATTTGGTCTTACGATGTATAATAACATTAGGCTCTACCATAACCATAGTTACTGGAATAGCTATACCTTTCTCGCTAAAAATCTGCATCATCCCAATTTTTTTACCTATTAATCCAAGCATCTCATTGAGTTAAACTGAATATCATTGATTTAGGCTGAGCCCCCTCTGTTTACCTCAACGAACTCTGTCTACCTCAATGATTTCAAGTTTTTATTTCAACATCTACTCCTGCTGGTAAGTCAAGTCTTGTTAATGCCTCTGTAGTTCGCTTTGTTGGGTCACTAACCTCAATAAGCCGTTTGTGGATGGTAAGCTCAAATTGCTCACGTGATTTCTTATTAATAAAAGGAGAACGTAACACTGTGTACAAGCTACGCTTCGTAGGCAATGGAATTGGACCTGAAACTTTTGCCCCTGTCTCACGAACTACATTCACAATCTCCTGTGCAGACCGATCGAGAAGCGCATGATCGTATGCCTTTAGTTTTATCCTTATCCTTTCCATTTATTCTAATGTCGCAGTCACTACACCTGCTCCTACTGTTTGACCGCCTTCCCTTATCGCAAACCGCATCTCTTTCTCCATAGCCACAGGATAGATAAGAGATGCTTCAAGCTCCACGTTATCACCAGGCATCACCATCTCTACACCTTCGGGAAGTTTTACGCTTCCTGTTACATCCATTGTCCTGAAATAAAATTGAGGTGCATAACCTGTAAAGAATGGTGTGTGACGGCCGCCTTCCTCTTTAGTTAAGACATACACCTGGCCCTTAAATCTCTTGTATGGAGTTATTGTCCCGGGTGCTGCTATCACCATACCACGCTGAAGTTCGTCTTTCTCAATCCCGCGAACAAGTATACCAATATTATCGCCTGCAATAGCTTCATCCAAAACCTTTCTAAACATCTCTAAGCTTGTTGCCACTGTCTGGCGTGTCGGCTTAAATCCAACAATGTCCACGGGGTCGCCAGGTCTTATCTTACCGCGTTCTATTCTGCCAGTACCAACAGTCCCCCTGCCTGTAATTGTAAAAACGTCCTCTACAGACATAAGAAATGGCTTATCTATCTCCCTTGTAGGTTCTGGTATGAATTTATCCACTGCATCCATCAATTCCCATACAAATTTGCAGTCCTCGCAAGTTGGGTCTTTAGCTTCTAAACACTTTAAGGCAGACCCTTTAACCACAGGCACTTTATCTCCAGGAAACTCATACTTTTTTAAGAGGTCTCTAACCTCAAGCTCCACAAGGTCAATAAGTTCAGGGTCGTCAACTTGGTCTATCTTATTCAAGAACACTACCATAGCAGGTACGTTTACTTGGCGTGCAAGAAGAACATGCTCCCTTGTCTGTGCCTGTGCTCCATCTGCTGATGAGACTACAAGAATTGCACCATCCATTTGAGCTGCTCCAGTTATCATATTTTTTATGTAATCACGATGACCAGGGCAATCTATGTGAGCATAGTGACGATTTGCAGTCTCGTACTCACCGTGGTACAGACATATTGTCAGCCCACGAGCCCTCTCCTCAGGTGCCTTGTCTATTTCATCAAAAGGTACAAACTTTGCAAGCCCCTTTGTCTCTAATACCTTAGTGATAGCCGATGTCAATGTCGTCTTTCCATGGTCAACATGCCCTATAGTCCCTATATTCAAGTGGGGCTTAGTGCGTTTAAATTTTTCCTTTGGCATCATACCCTCCTTTCTATAGAAATGCTTAATTCTTAATGCTCAATTATGAATTTCTTAATTCAACATTCAGCATTTATAATTTAGAATTTAGCATTTCATTCAGTAGCCTCTTATCTTCTTCAACACTAAATCTTGCTCCTCCTGGGGTAGTGGTTGATAAGTATCAAACTTCATTAGATGAACTACCCTACCCTGTGTGATAGACCGCAGAACAGTTGCATAACCAAATAATTTGCGAAGAGGACAAGAAGCTATCACTGTATGTCTAACCTCACTTCCCGATAAACTTAAAACTCTGCCCCCCCTGGTACTTAAATCGTCTAATATAGCACCAAGATACTCAGGTGGCACAATTATTTCAAGCCTCATCATTGGCTCCAAAAGCACTGGCTTACCCCTTTCCATACCCTTCTTAAACGCAATTGATGCAGCCATCTCAAATGCGATATCGGATGAATCTATTGAGTGGTAAGAGCCACCAAGTAGGACTACTTCTAAATCAACTATTGGGAATCCACCCAAAACGCCTACCTTCATAGATGCTTCTACTCCTTTACGGATTGCACCCCAATATTCACGTGGAATAGAGCCATCGCGCACCTTTTCCTTGAATTTAAATCCCCCACCTCTTTCCAGAGGCTTAAGCTCAAGCTCAACATCACCATACTGACCACGACCACCACTTTGCTTGATAAATTGACCACGCTCACGTACTACCCTTGTTATAGTTTCCCTATATGCTACACGTGGATTTGTAAACCGAGTTTTAAGAGAAAACTCACGCTCCATTCGCTGTGTCAACACCTCAAGATGTAATTCACCCATGCCCGACACTACTACCTCTCCTGTATCAGAATCTGTTTTAACCTTAAATGTTGGGTCATCAATGGTCAATTTATTCAATATTATAGAAAGCTTGTCTCCATCACTACGAGTCTTTGGCTCTATTGTCGCTGAAATGACTGGCTCAGGAAATTTCAAGCCTTCTAACATTATTGGAAAACCGGGCGCTGAAATAGTATCACCTGTTCGCGACTCTTTAAGCCCATAAACTGCCACAATGTCACCTGCACTCGCTTCCTCTATTATTTCCTGCCTGTCAGCGTACATCAAAAATATTTGTGAAATCCGTCCCTTTAATCCTGTATTCGTGTTTAAAACCACTGAGCCGGGCTTGATTTTACCAGAATAAATACGTAAATAGAAAAGTTTACCATGAGGCGTTGTCTGAAGTTTGAACACTAATGCACAAAATGGAGACTCCGGATCGGGCTTCAGTTTTTCAATTTGGCCTGTAAGAAGATTTTTACCTTCTACCGGACGACGGTCTATGGGGGATGGTAAATAATCTACTATACCATCAAGTAAAGGTTGGACTCCTGTATTCTTTAATGAAGAACCAAAAAATACTGGGACAAACCTATTCTTAATTGTCAGCCTTCGTATAGCTCTAATTAATTCTTCTCTCTCAACTACTTTGCCTTCAAGATATACTTCTCCAATACGGTCATCTTCAATTGAGATAGCCTCAAGTAAGTCCTTCTTTGCCAGCTCAAACTGTGCCTTTAGACTGCTCGGAACCTCACTTACCTTGAACTTCGCTCCGTCACCCCCTGGTGGCCATTCTATTAATTTACCAGACAGTACATCACAAACACCATGAAAACTTTCTTCTATACCCACAGGGAGTTGTAAGATGAGTGGATGACCTGCTAACCTATCTTTTATCATGTTTATACAGTGATATGGGTCAGCTCCTATTCTATCAAGCTTATTTATATAGACAAGCCTCGGAACTTGATACCTATCCGCTTGGTACCATACTGACTCCGATTGTGACTCTACTCCCTCAACTGCACTAAATATCATAATTGCACCATCAAGCACCCTTAAAGAACGCTCAACTTCACCAGTGAAATCAATATGACCAGGTGTATCTATTATATTAATTCTCTTACCCCTCCAGTAGCAAGTTATAGCAGCCGCTGTTATAGTAATACCACGCTCTTTTTCCTCCTCCATCCAGTCCATAGTTGCAGAACCCTCATCTACTTCACCTATTTTATGGATGCAGTGCGTGTAATAAAGCATACGCTCTGTAGTCGTCGTCTTACCTGCATCTATATGGGCAATTATCCCTATATTACGTCCAGCACATACTTTATGCGCGGGATTAAAATTTTCAGTAACTTCAGCCATCTTTTTACCACCTGTAATGAGCAAACGCCTTATTTGCTTCAGCCATCTTGTGCATATCCTCCTTACGTTTATAAGCGGTACCTTCACTTTTAGATGCAAGAATTAACTCATCGGCCAACTTCTCTGCCATAGGATGGCCCTTTTTATCGCGTGCAGCTTGAATTAACCACCTTATAGCTAAGGAGAACCTCCTTGAGGCTCTCACCTCACGCGGAACTTGATAAGTAGCACCACCAATCCGGCGTGGCCTCACCTCTACTGTCGGTTTAACATTGTTTATCGCCTGAGATAAAACAGATGTGCCAGCCGTCTTTGTCTTATCTTCGACAATCTTTAATGCATCATAAAATATACGCTCAGCTAAATACTTTTTACCATCCCACATTAGAGAGTTTATAAACTTACCTGCAATTACATTCTTATACTTTGGGTCAGGTTCAACTTCTCTCTCCTCTGCCTTTCTACGTCTCATTTTAGCCCCTCCTTAATATATATATAAACTTTAATTATATTAAAATTCTCAATCTTGTCAAGCTTTTTAAAAGGGAGAAGAAAAATACCTCTATTTCTCTATACCCCTCCCAAATTTCAGTTTAAGATAGCATAGAACTAAACCTTTGTCAAGTTATTTCCGCCACAAAATTCCTAATTCGCTGACTTTTCTTATATATAAATTATTGTGCAAGTTTTGAGGACAGTTCTCTTTTTATCTCCATCTCTTCTTATGTAATATCTTGAGTTATACGATTTTAAAGCAGACTTTCGGGCATGCGTACTCCCAATCCTTCCTCATCAGTTACACGGTTCTCTCCATTTTCTGTAACTACTCCACCTTCCACTATATCCTTTTTTAACATCAAATGACCATCTAAGTCAGCATATTTCACATTTTTCATCGCCAACCCTAAATGTGTAGCTGCTGAAATGCCAATCTTTGTCTCTGTCATACAACCAATCATACAGGGGATGCCAGCCGCCTCTGCTATTGTTATAATCTTCATCCCTTCCATTATACCACCCGATTTCATAAGCTTTATGTTAAATAAGTCGCATACCTCCTGTCTTATTAAATTGATTGCATCTTCTTTTGAATGCAAACTCTCATCCACCATTATAGGAATGCATGTTTTAGCTCGCACAGTTTTAAGTCCTTGAATATCACGGTAAGCTACAGGTTGCTCAATAAACTCAATATCATAGCGCTCAAGTTTCTTTAATACATCTATTGCATCACTCACTTCATAACCTTGATTTGCATCTACTCTTAATTTTATTGAATAGCCAATCTCCTCCCTTATAGCTTTTATTTTTTCTACATCTTCTACTGGATTTTCACCTATTTTTACCTTTATAACTTTTACTCCATTTCTCACAAACCTCTTAGCCTCCTCTACAGTAGGTATGATTGGTTTTATACCTATAGTAATTGAAGTCGTTATTTTATCTCTGAATCCGCCTAATAGATTCTTAAGAGGTAGATGAGCATATTTACCTAATATATCATGTAGTGCAATATCAATTGCACATTTGGCACTTGAATTATGTAAGATAATTGAGTCGATTTCAGCCATTATATTTTCTATAAGAATTGGATTCTTACCTATTATTGTAGGCCTTATCTTGTTCTCTATAACATCAATAACTGTACCTTGAGTCTCACCTGTCACTGTTGCTGAAGGTGATGCCTCACCGAGCCCAAATATTCCTGCATCTGTCTCTATTTTTACAATTACACCATCATAGGTAACATCTGTGCCAAGTGCAATTTTAAACGGCTGCTTCAACAGTATAGTTACTGGGTTTGTAATTAAATTTGTGATATTCATAATAAAATCATATAACAGATTTTACATAAGTCAAGTAAATTGACCTTGACATTTTATTAAGAATATAGTAGTTTATTTAAACAGCTGGATGAATGAAGAAATAAATATTAGCGATTACTTAAGACCAATAAAGAATAAATGGTGGGTAACTCTATCTATATTTTTAGTTGCTGAACTCACAAGTATGCTCATTACTGTGAGACAACATAAAACTTACGAGTCTACAACTACTATATTTCCACCTAAAGTAGTAGAAATAGATACTTTAAGTACAGCTATTCTTAAGATTAAGCGAAAGGTATCAATAGGACTAAGTCCCACACAATCTATTATAGCTATATTTAAATCAAAAAGAATGGCAAGCGATATAGTGGAAAAATTTGGGCTCCTGAGTTTATATAATACTCAATTCAAATCAGATGCAGTTAAAAAATTAGAGAACTCAACAAATATTTCTGTATCAAAGGAAGGGGCCGTATCTGTCACAGTTAGTTCAATAGACCCTAAATTGGCTGCAGAGATTGCAAACTTTTATGTAGAAAACCTTGATAAGATAAACAATGAGTTAAAGCTATTTTCTGTAAAACCTGTGGTAACCGTCATTGACCCTGCTATACCTGCGGACAGACCATCCGGTCCAAAGGTTAAATTGTGTATGTTTATAACTGGGCTACTCTCTATTCTTGTAGGTATTTTAGTTTCGTTTCCTATCAATTCCATTGAGAGAAGAAAAGAATCATAATATGGGACTTGAATATATTAAGTCATGTGAAATTAAAATTAATGAGAAGTTAAGCTCGCATACAAGCTTCAGAATAGGTGGAACTTGTGATACTTTCATGGTCCCAAAGACTACTACAGGCTTAAAATTAGCAATTAGATATGTTGCTCAAAATAAGCTACCTCTATTAGTAATTGGAAATGGGACTAACATTTTGGTGCCAGATGATGGAATCACGGGTGTCGTTATTAAAATTGGTGAACCATATTTTTGTAAATTTCATCTCCCGACACAGTGTAGGGATACGCCATGGCGTGTCCTTACAATAAGAGTAGGGGTAGGAATTTCACTTCAACAATTATTAAAAATTACTGCTAACCACTCACTATCGGGATTAGAATTTACAGCTGGTATCCCCGGGACATTGGGAGGCGCAATTGTAATGAATGCAGGTGCACAGAGGAAAACGATTAGTGAAGTTATAGAAAGGGTAAAAGTAGTAGATAAGTCAGGCAATGTTTACTGGGTTAAAAATTGTGAATCTAATTTTGGCTATCGGGATAGCAGGTTCAGAAATAGCAGTGAAATTATAATAGAAGCTGAACTAAAATTAAAGAAAGGAGACACTGTTAAAATTAAGAACGAAATCCAAGAAATACTTAAAAAAAGAGAAGCTTCATTACCACTCAAATTACCGAGTGCTGGTTGTGTATTTAAAAATCCTAATAATGCTATTGCTGGCAAGCTTATTGAACTTGCAGGCTGTAAAGGGTTAAGAAGTGGTGATGCACAAGTATCAAGTAAACATGCAAACTTTATTGTAAATATTGGAAATGCTACATATAAAGATGTTAAAACACTTATATCAGATGTCCAACACAAAGTATACGAGAAATTTAGAATTTATCTTGAACCCGAACTTGTAATATTATAAATGAAATGGAACTCACACCTGAGGATTGCAAAATGGGTAGGCTCAGCTTTGAATCTCAGTCAACCAAATCTACTAAAATTAGCTGACGGCTCCGTAGCACCTGATAATAGGTGGGACCACCGATACCACCATAATCATAGATATTTGGATAGTAAAATTAGAAATCATATAATAAAGGCAAGAGGCTTATTCTTAAAAGGAGATGACAAATGCTTTTTTGAGACTGGTGTCGCCCTCCATTACATACAAGATAGATGCCTACCTACAGAGTCATACATTAGGCACTTAAATATTGAAGAAGAATTAGCTAAAATATCGGAAACTAAACCAGGAAGTAGGAGATCTCTATCAACTAAAGGATATCTACAATTAGAAACAGTAAGGAAGAGAATTATGGAATCAAATATAGGGGAGATGGAAAAAGAGTTGTTACTTAGCTTACAATCAGTGAAAGAAAAGAGCTTTACTATATCTTTAGCTTTAATCAATTTACCTGCTAATATTGAGTCAAAGCTACTTCTTAATATCATTACACGTATCTCACTGGGGGTAGCCACTTCTATCCTGTCACATGACCCACCATTTCAACTTTTAGTTGAGAAATTTAAAGTGGTAACTAAAACTTTAACATCAGCTACTACTAAATTTAAAGTTCATATGGGCATAGAGATAATTCTACCATTATTATTTCTTTACTATGGCAAAATTGGAATATTGGCATACATATTAATTACAGTAGTAAATTTGTTATCACTTCTTCCATGTATTGCAATTCTGAAAAAAGCGATTCCAAAAAGAACAATAAAAGCATATATAAGGTTACAAGAAAACTCAAAGCTACTTTTTACATTTTTTGCCCTTGTAACATTAGTTACAATTGTAGTATCTATCATTTTTTTACATAAGGTACTATTAGCTGGATTAATTCTTGCTCTTATTTCATTATTGCATCTAATTTATCCCAAAATATCAATAGATGATGAAGTAACTGATGAGATAGACTGGTATAACTGGTAAATTGGGATGTGTAAAGTATGTGTTACTTTAATTTGTCTTATAACAGCATTAACTTTATATAGTGGTATCAGAACCAGTTTATCACAAGATGCCGTTACCATAGCGACACCAAAAACAAAAAAGTCTGTTGTGAGGGAAGCTATGTTTTATAAAAAGTTAGATGATAATAAGGTATGGTGTCAACTCTGTTTCAGGAAATGTATAATTAATGATGGAAAAAGAGGCTTTTGTAGAAATAGAGAGAATCGGGCTGGCACTTTATATAATGTAGTCTATGCTAAACCATCAGCAGTCCATATAGACCCAATCGAAAAGGAGCCTCAACTCCATATGCTACCGGGAAGTAATATACTCTGCTTTGGGACAGCAGGCTGTAACTTTAGGTGCAGATTTTGCCATAACTGGCACCTATCACAGCGGTCTGTAGAAGAGATGGAATATTGTTATGATATGCCACCAGAAAAGGCAGTAGAGAGTGCTATTAAATATAATACTCCTACTATCTCATTCACATATAACGAGCCTACTTCATTCTATGAATATGTATACGATGTAGCTAAGCTTGCTAAGAAGAAAGGGCTAAAGATATTATGGCACTCAAATGGAGCAATTAATCCGGAGCCTTTAAAAACACTGTTAAAATATACTGATGCAGTTACTATTGATTTAAAGGGGTTTACTAATAAGTTTTACAGTGAAGCATCATCTGCAGAATTAGAACCTGTACTTCAAACTCTTAAGATTATCAAAGAACAAGGAGTTTGGCTTGAGATTGTAAATCTGCTCATCCCTACTTTAAATGATAACCCAAAAGATATCAAGCAAATGTGTAAATGGATAAAGGAGAATTTGGGTCCTAATGTCCCACTACATTTTTCACGCTTTTCGCCCGCATATAAATTGACAAACCTACCCCCTACACCAATTGAGACATTAGAACAAGCTTACAAGATTGCTAAAGAAATAGGCCTTAATTATGTAACAATAGGCAATGTGCCCGGTCATAAGTATAATTCCACATTCTGCCCAATGTGTCAAAAGAGACTGATTCACCGTATACATTTCCAGGTGTTGAGTAATCATATAAAAGATGGAAAGTGTAGCTTTTGTGGTCATTATATTCCGGGAATTTGGGAATAACCTGATATTATGAATAAACGCATCATTTTTGCTATATTAGTAACAGGATTTAGTGGTATGGTTGCACAGTTGTTGCTAATCAGAGAATTGTTGATAACATTTTATGGAAACGAGCTCTCCATAGGGATTATGCTTGCTAACTGGCTTATATTAGAGGCAGCTGGCTGTGTTTCCATTAGAAGGAAAATTGAACATATGGAGAGAAGAGTTGAGTTATTCATTGGACTTCAGCTTATCTTTTCATTATGTCTACCATTAGTAATTTACTTAGCCCGTACATTAAAGGAAATTATCGGAGTCACTTCAGGTGAATCTTTAGGTCTATTACCTATTTCTTTTTATTCTTTTCTTATCCTCCTTCCTATAGCTTTTACTCATGGTGCATTATTTACTTTCAACTGTAAGATATATTCACTGGTATCAAAAGGAGGTGACTCTCAATCTGTAAATGGACAGTCAATTGGTAAGGTATATGTTTATGAGACAGTTGGTACAATTATAGGTGGAATTATTTTTACTTATCTTCTTATTCCTTATTTTCACTCTTTCAATATAGTATTTGGAATAACTTTATTAAATTTTGCAATATGTATACTCTTGCTTGGACACTTCTGGCAAAGGAGGGCAGCACTCTCTAACAAAATCTTGGGTAGTATCTCATTAATACTTTTTGTCCTGTATACTTACACTATTATTGGCACATTGGCGGATAATATCCATATGCTTTCAGCTAGACATCAATGGAAACAGCAAAATGTAGTTTATTACCAGAACTCAATCTACGGTAATGTGGCAGTGACAGAAAGAAGTAAACAATACACCTTTTTCTCAAACGGAATACCAATCGTCGTAGCCCCTATCCCAGATATAGCATTTGTTGAAGAATTTGTTCACCTACCAATGCTTTCACATAAAAATCCAAAAGAGATACTTATTATCAGTGGTGGAGCAGGTGGTGTGATAAATGAAATCCTAAAACATCAAGTAGAAAGAATTGACTATGTTGAACTTGACCCTTTATTATTGAAAGTAATCAAACAGTTTACTACACCATTGACTGAAAAGGAACTCACCAGTTATAGAGTAAATATTGAATATTTAGATGGTAGATTATTTATTAAAAGGACATCAAATAAATACGATATTGTTATGGTCGGACTATTTGAGCCTTCAGACTTACAAGTAAATCGCCTTTTTACGAGAGAGTTCTTCTATTTAGTCAAAAATAAATTGAAAGAAGATGGTATATTAGTTGTCGGATTGCCGGGCTCTTTAACTTACTTAAATAAGGAATTGAAGAATCTCAATGCTTGTATTCTTAATACACTTGAAGCAGTTTATCCTTATGTTCAGGTAATTCCCGGTGATTTTAATTTATTTTTGGCTTCAACCTCTAATAAAATTACTTTAATCAACCATAATTTACTCAGCCACAGGCTGAATGGAAGAGAACTCAAAGTAAGCCTTATAACACCGCCACATATTGAGTATAGACTACACAAAAGATGGCTTAATTGGTTTTTGACTTCAATTGAAAACAGTACAAAGAAGATAAATGATGACTTCTCTCCAATAGGGGTATTCTATAGTCTCTCCTATTGGAATGCTATGTTTTCACCTAATATAAGGGAGATTTTCAATAGGATTGAGCGTGTAAATTTATTGCTATTTGCTATTTTGCTTTCTATATTTACTATACCATTTTTAATTGTTTGTCTTAAAATTAAAAGATTTGCTTATATAGGTGTTCCATTATGTATCGGTACCACAGGTTTTGCTGGTATGATATTTGATTTAGCGCTCGTCTTCACATTTCAGGTACTCTATGGATATATCTTCCGACAGATAGGACTTTTAGTGACTACGTTTATGGTTGGAATAGCAGTTGGTGGGATAACTATGACTTCATTTTTGGGACGAATCAAGAAAGACTTTATATCTTTTACTGAGTTAGAAGTGGCTATAATTCTTTTCTCTATATTACTTCCATTGATATTTCTTAAATTTAGTCCACACTTGGAACAGTCAGCAGTCCGGCACATAAATTTATGTGCCGGACTATTTCTTGTCATGGCCTTCTTTTCCGGTATCCTCATTGGTGCAGAATTCCCATTAGCTAACAAGATATATTTAAAAACTTCTAATAACTTAAGTGGAACTGCTGGTCTACTTTATGGGGCAGACCTATTTGGGGGCTGGATAGGTGGTATTGTTGGTAGCGTAGTGCTATTGCCTGTTTTGGGGTTATTGAAGACTTGTATAGTAGTAATTATGCTTAAAGTAAGTAGTCTCATTATACTTATCACTTCAACTAAGAAGTAGACATAACTTGCTCTTTCTTTTAACTCTTTGTCTTCATTCTCGCTTCCCATTTCTTAATTCTCACTTCTCTCACTAACAAGCCTATTTTGGACTTCAAGGTATTTATCATGTGTTTTCTTTACTATCTCAGGTGGAAGAGTTGGAGCTGGTGGAGTCTTGTTCCAGCCTAAACTTTCTAAATAATCTCTTACAAATTGTTTGTCAAAACTCTTTTGTGCCCTACCAGGTTCATAATCAGCTTTTGACCAGAACCTCGAAGAATCAGGAGTTAACAGCTCATCTACAAGTATAATTTCGTCTCCTATCTTGCCTGTCGGCAGATAGGTCTTACCAAACTCAAACTTAGTATCCGCAATTATAATACCACATTTTTCAGCATAGGTTGAGGCAAACTTGTAAATCTCAATACTCTTTAATTTTATGAATTGTGCAGTTTCATTCCCTAATATTTTTTCAAATTCTGTTTGAGTTAATGGGATATCGTGTCCAGTAGTTGCCTTTGTCGTAGGAGTAAAGATTGGCTCAAAAAGCTTTGATGACTCAACTAAACCTTCAGGCAATCTTATTCCACACACAACACCTTTTTCTTTATATTCCCTCCACCCAGAGCCAGCCAGCCAACCCCTCACTACACATTCTACAGGAAGAACAGCTGCTTTCTTTACAAGCATAGAACGACCTAAAATAAGATTCTTATACTTCCTCACCATAGCAGGAAACTGTGATACTTTAGTTGTTATCAAGTGATTGGGAATGATGTGTTTTGTAAGATTGAACCAAAATTCACATAGAGAAGTCAGAATTTTACCCTTTTCAGGTATCTCAGTTGGAATTACACAGTCAAATGCTGAAATCCTATCTGTCGCTATAATAAGTAGTTCATTACCAAAGTCGTACAGGTCTCTTACTTTACCACACTTAAAAATGGGAATATTGAGGAGTTCCATATTTAGCATTCATAATTTAGAATCCAGCATTTTTCCTATATAGGTTTGGACATAGCTCTTAAAACTACTTAAGTGCTCTTCAGGTATTTGGGGAAATTGTTTATACAAACACTCTTTTAATTCATTAAGCCATTCTTTTTTACCACTACACTCATACATAAACCAATAACCTTTCCACATAATGGGTAAAGATTCCGTCTTGCTACCAATCTCAATCATTCTTTTAGCATAGTTCTCAATTTTAGCAATCTCCTCCTTTTTATTGCTTTTTGCAAGTATCTTACACAACCGCAAGCAAGCAGTTGCTTCACTCATTTGCTCACCAAGTTCAATTGCTTTGTTCAATACTTCCTCAGCAAACCCGATTGCATTTTTAAAGTCGCCGTCTAATTCATAAAGTTTAGACTCAGCAAGTCTTAAATCAAGCATAGGTTTTATACTCTTTAGCTCAGCTACAGTTTTTTCTACCTTTTGTTTCAAAGCTTTTGCACTACCCAAATCACTTTTTCCTATATGGGCTTGAATCATCATTATAAGTGTGGATGCAATTCCACCCTTTGCACCAATTTGCTCAAATAGTTTTAGCGATTGCTGAAAGTAACTCAATGCCTCTTTGTAGTTACCTAAATCCTGATACATGCCACCAATCTCCATAATTGAATCTGCTTCGCCTCTCTTACCACCCGTTTCTTGGTATATTTTCAATGATTGCTGAAAGTAAATAAGTGCTTTCTTATAGTTACCTAACAAAGAATATACAGTACCAATGTTATTGAAAGCCAGTGCTTCACCTGCTCTATTACCTATCTGCTGACTTATCATCAGTGATTGCTGATAACAGGTCAATGCCTCTTTATAATTGCTCAGATTATCATATATATTACCAATGTTATTGAAAGCCATTGCCTCATTTACTCTATCACCTATCTGCTGGCTTATCTTCAGTGATTGCTGATAATAGGTGAATGCTCCTTTGTAGTCACTTAAATTAAAATATATAATCCCAATATTATTGAGACAGTTCGCCTCACCTTGTCTATCACCTATCTCTGGTCTTATTTTTAGTGATTGTTGAAAGTAATTTAGTGCTTCATTATACTCACCCAGATTGTAATATACAGCACCAATGTTATTGAGAGAATAGGCCTCATTCTGCCTATCACATATTTCACGGGATATTTTCAATGATTGTTGAAAGTAATTCAAAGCCTCAACAGAGTTTCCCAAATGAAAGTATGCAATACCAATCCGATTGAGTGACTCTGCTTTACCTTTCTCACATTTCAGCTCTATGTATATATCTAATGCACTTCTGGCTAATTTTAGCGATTCTTCATATTTGCTAAGTGCAGTGAAAATAATAGCTTTGTGTGTAAGACAGTCTGCCTCTGTTTTCCTATTGTTCGTCTTATTTGCTATAAGAAGCGCTTCATCTATGTCTACAAGTGCAGGTTGAGTTTGCCCTATTAGAGTATAGACTTTTGAGCGTTCTTTTAAAACGCTAATTTGTAATTCAGTGTCCACGATTAGCTTACCTTCTATACCCACCACAGAGAGGATTCTGGTATAGTATTCTATCTCTTGTTGATTAGCGTATATAGCTCTTGCCTGTTTAGCTGCCTTTTCTGTATAGTCAAGTGCCTTTTGCCAGTCTTCACCTTTAAAATAATGCCATGAAAGTAAACCGTAGTAATCATCAAGTCTGTCCTTGAACAACACCTCTGTACATTCGCCAACCCTACGATGTAGCTCAATTCGCCTCTTTTTTAAAAGGCTGTTGTAAGCTACCTCTTGAGTCAGTATATGTTTGAACAGATATTCCAATTCTACTAATATTTGCTTTAAAATAAATTGCCTATCTTCCAATAGGTTGAGTGATTTATCAAGTTCTTCTGAGATATCACCTCGAGTTGCATCAGATGCATACTTTAGAACCCGATATAAGAAGCTATGTCCTATAACAGATGCGGTCTGTAAAACTTGTTTAGTATTGTCATCAAGTTTATCTATTCTTGAAGCAATCACACTATGGACAGTATCCGGGACATCAATTTCTTTTATATCAATAGTCAACTGCCATAATCCGTTTTCTTCTCTTAATACCTTATAGTCAATAAGAGAACGGATTAGTTCTTCTACATAAAATGGGTTACCTTCAGATTTATCAAGAATTAGTTTCTTTAAACTATCAGGTACACTCGGTATGTCAAGAAGATTATTTATTAACCCGTTATTATCATCTTCAGGCAGTGGCGTAAGGTTTATTTCAACATAGTTATCCGGTATTCTTTTCTTAGCACACTCCATCAAGTGGACACAGCTACCTTCTTTTTTTGACCTAAAAAGAGAAATAATAAGAAACGGTGCAGATATAACGCCATTTAACAGAAATTCAAGTAAATCAAGTGATGCTGTATCTATCCAGTGTAGGTCTTCAAGTACAAGAATCAATGGACATTTCTTACTTATTGTAATGAATAAATCACGAAGTGACACAAATACCTCAAGTTTTAATGTTTCAGAATTAAGATATTTTACTTTATCTATATATTTATTATCAAGTTTAAGTGAAAGAAAAGTGCAAAGATATGGGATTAGCTCATTTGAGCGTTCACCAAACAGGGATGCGAGACAACTGGTTAGTTTATCTTTTATCTGAGCTTCATTATCTGATTCTGTTATCTCAAGATAAGACTTTACAATCTCAAGAAATGGCCAGTATGGGATTGATTTACCATAAGAGAGACAGTGACCTTCAAGCCAACAAATCATATTTCCTTGATTTTTATTGTCATTGCGAGCGATAGCGAAGCAATCTCTTGAATCATCTTAGAGAGCTCAGTTATAGAAAGTAGCTGTAATTGTATCTCTTTTGATAGTTTGATGATATCGGATAGCTCTGTCCTAGTAGCTTCTCTGATAACCCCAAATATTAAGATACGAAATATGTGAATATTTTGTACCAAATAGTGAAGTAGAGAAAGACTTGCCTCATCTACTAAATGCAAGTTGTCTAAAAATAGGATAACAGGAGACTCCTCTGAGATAGTTGTAAGTAAACCCATAACTCCTTCAAAAAGATAAGCTTTAGAAGCATTCGGGGACTGTCCCCGAATGGCTCAGTAAAAATGGAGGTACACGGCCGAGTGCCTTTTGAGCATTTTTTGAAAGTCTCCCAGACTTGTAAAGGTTTGTAAAAATAATTTTAAACGGTTCATATGGAGTAGATGGTAAAGCGTAACAGGAAGTGGCAAGAATTTGAGCGCCCTTAAATTTAACTATATCTAAAAATTCGTTAGCTAATCTTGTTTTGCCTACCCCTGCAGCTCCACTTATGAAAATTACCTTTCCATCACCCTGCATTACTTGTTTGAACACATCTTCTAATTCTTTTAACTCTCTTTCTCTCCCTATCAACTTTGGAGAATGAATAGATAGATGCACTTTCTCGGGAATACCTATCCCTTTACGAGCTAATTCAAGTAAGAGTTGAGACGTATTTGCATCCTCCGGATATGCAGCTATACCAGTATTTACGGTAAGTCTGATACCATGCTTAAAAGTATAATCTTTAATTATTCCTTTGAGTCTTTCCCCTACACTCAACGCCTCTTCTTTTTCTATTCCGGTGAGCAATAATGCAAACTCATCTCCATTGTATCTGAACAGCATATCTTCTGGACGAGTATTGGTTTTTAAAATCTTAGCTAACTGGATAAGGATTTCATCTCCTGCAGAAGAGCCAAACGAAATGTTTACATCGTTGAATTTGTTGATATCTAAGAAAATTAGCGGCATAGCCAATTTCTTATATTCAGCCTCGCGAATTTTCACTTCTAAATAAGAATTAAGATACTTATAGTCGTGAAGTCCTGTTAGGGAATCGGTAGTTTCTTCTGGCTTTTCTATTTCAACTTCATGTAGAAGTGGTGGCGTAACTTTCTCCTCCATAATGATACGCTCTGTTGCCTCAATTCCCTTTAGTGTTGCAATAGCATGTTCAAGATATTGCTCAGCTAAATGAGGAGAAATCTGTTCAATAGTAGCAGTAACTTTGGGTGGCTCTTTTTTGGCTGGACCTAATTCTTTTGCTCTCTTAATACCCTGCTCAAAGTATAATTCAGTGAGCTCATTTTTCACTGCTTGATTATCAGGAAATTTTTGTGCTATATATTCATAAGCCTCAATCACTTTATCTATATTATTCTACATTCGTTTACGGTTTGCATATTCAATAAGGCTGGTCATTGCCACCAACGGTAATCCAAGTTCACCATACAGTTTACCCAGTTGATTATATATCTCCACTCTATCAGGTTCTATCCTTAGTATCTTATTCCCAATAGCAATGGCATTATTATATAACGATTCCTTTTCATAAGCTAACATGGCTTGCTCATAAGAAATGATTGCATCTTCTATCAAGCCTGCTACCCGATAAGTATCCCCCATATTGTTAAGGAGCTCAGGGTCATCCAGATGTGTTTCCAGTAGCCGATGATATTCAGAAATTGCTTCCTGATACTTACCTTTACGAATAAGTTCTCTTATCTTTTGCTCTACACGTCCTTTAGTCGCCATCATAATGAACTTTATACCCTACTTTGAGTGATGTCAAGAAAAATGCTAACTAAAATTTTAAATTCTATTTTATGGATTTTGACACAAACTGTGTGGGGTCATCAGGCAATTCATGATGACTGTTCTTTCTTTATTACCATTAAGAAAGTTAACAAACCAAATATAACGATAGCTTGGAATAAGAGAAATAATACATTTGATAAAGAAAGAGAAGTTCTTAAGACCATTGCTCCTAAACCAAAACAGACACTTATCAAGTATATGAAAATAACTACTTGACGATAGGTGAAACCAAGCTTAAGTAATCTGTGATGAAGATGGTCCTTGCCCACATACTCTATTATCTCTCTCAAAGTCTTCGTCTCTTTATTTATTATCCTAGAGACAATTATAAACATCATATCAAATATAAAAATTCCAAAGATTAAAAGGGGTACACTCAGAGCCTTAACTCCTACAGTTGACCATTCGCCCATTACAGCAAGAGCCCCAAGAGTAAATCCAAGAAAGCTTGACCCCGCATTCCCTAAGAATATGCTTGCTGGATAGAAGTTATACAATAGGAAGCCAACACATCCACCAATTAAGGCAGCGCCAAGATAACCAAAATATGACTGATGAGTCTGTAGGGCAACTAATAAGAAAAAGGAAGCTACAATAGCTACCATACCTGCGGCTAAGCCATCTATTCCATCAAAGAAATTGACTGCGTTAATAATCAAAATGATCCAAAACATGGTTATTATAAACTCACCAACCTTCCCCCATAGTACGTTGGGTAAAAAGGATATCATAACTCCATACCTTGCAAGAATCAGACAGGCAATGACTTGAATCAATAGTCTCACTGAAGCTGGTATAGGTTTTATGTCATCAATAAATCCTGTTACAAAAAGGAGAGTCCCACCAAGACAAACTCCTTTAAGTAAAAGTGAGAAGCGAAAGTTTACAAGGATAACCAAAGCAAATGCAGCAAAAATAGCAGCCCCTCCAAGTAAAGGCATTGGGCTAATGTGAATCTTACGGGGAGATGGATAATCTAAGATTTTCAATTTGAGAGCTATATTCCTTGATACAGGCGTAAAAGATACAGAAAGTAAGAAGGTAGCACAAAAGATGAAAAAACATTGCCAAAAGAAAATCCCTTTTAATCCACCTATGTGGAGCAATACAAAGGGCACTACTGCTACGGGTACCAGAATGAGATTAAGATAGCCTTTCATTTACTCGCTGTAACGCCTTAATTATAGAATCTATCTCTCTTGTTTGAAGAGATGGGTATATTGGGATAGAGATAGCAGATTGATAAACTTGGTCAGCAGAATCAAAACCTGTTAGCCCCAGGTATCTATGTAAAGGTCTATATACAGGTATATCACACATTACACCCTTTCTCTTTAGTGCTTCTAAATAAACTCTTACATCACTTTTAATTTTTACAACATATCTATAAAATATATGCTCTCTATCTACACAAGAAACTGGAAGTGTAAAATTGCAGTCCGATAAAGAAGCATTATACATGCCTGCTATCTTCTTTCTTCTTGCAATAAAGAAAGGCAGTTTGGCAAGCTGACTCAAAATTAGAGACGCTTCTACATCTGTCATTTTATAATTAAATCTTACTTTAAAGTCATCTTTTGCATCGTAGTCTCTCAAGTCCTTTATTTTTGAGAGTAGTTTACTTTCAGTAGATAAAACCATACCACCCTCACCTCCAGTTATCACTTTAGTAGCATAGAATGAGAAAACAGAGATAATACCAAAACTACCAGTTTTCTTACCCTTATAATGTGCTCCTACAGAATGAGCGCAATCCTCTATTATAGGAAGACCAATCTTTAGTAATTCATCAATATTAGCTGGCTGACCAAACATATGTGGAACAATTATTACTTTAGTCTTTTTAGTAAGTTTTTTTCTGACATCAGAAACTTTCAAATTAAAGGTATCCTCATCTATATCTACAAGCACTGGTTTTGCCCCTACATAGTATATAGTATTTAAAGGGGCAGTACAAACATAGGTCGGAAGAATTACCTCATCTCCATCATTTATTTCCAGAGCTATAAGGGCAAGGTGTAATGCAGCTGTCCCAGAAGAGGTAGCTACACCCGGCTGCATCCCTATATATGAACTAAATTCTAATTCAAGCTCCCTTACTTTGTTACCTTGAGCTATGTAACCGGATTTAATTGTTTCTATTACAGCCTTTACATCAGAATCATCTATTGTAGGTCTTGAGTGTGAAATCATATCTCTATAGCATATCTAAATGAAATAAAGCCTTCGGCATATTTTATTTTACCCTGAAAGCCCCTATAACTGGCAATTGAACGAACAGCCTCTAACATATCAAGCCCAGTTGGGTATGACCTTTTAACCTGTGATTTATGTATACCTAACAGTTTTATCTTTTCCTCTAATATATCTTCTATATTAACAAAGATATTAGGCTCAAAATTTTGTGATGTGTAGTCTTCATAAAAGAGTACCCTTTTTACATACCTTGCAGCCGCTATTACACATTCACTGCAAGCACGGTGGTCCTGGTGGTCATCTTTATAGTAGTTAACATATACCTCATCTGGCTCTACTTCTTTTATTACACTGTCAAGTTTGGAGATTAACGCCCTGCCCGTAGGAATCTTCGTATCCTTAAATTGACCCCAAAATAGTTTCTTTGTTCTTAGGACTTTTGCTGCCTTTTCTTGCTCAATTTTTCTGATATTACTATCACCACCCAATTCACCAAAAGTCAAAACAAGTAGGTATATTTTGTCACCCCTATCTCTATATTTCAATAGAGTACCACCACATCCATACTCTATATCATCAGGATGCGCACCTATGGCTAAAATATTCATTAATGCTATAAACTATCTATTGCTTCTTTTACTATCTCATTATCTATACTTTTAACTTTTTTAACAAAACCAGTAAATAAGCACATGTCACAAATTTGATTTATCCGACGTGGAATACCACCAGCTCTGTCAAAAACCAACCCTAAAGCAGAGAGAGTAAAAAGCTCATTATCACAACCAGCCACTTTTAAGCGATGTTTTACATAGTTAACTGTATCAGCATGATTTAGACCGTCTAAATTATAACGCATAGCAATACGCTGAGCTAATTGCTTATTATCTTCAATTTTTGAATTTAATTCCGGTTGTCCTAATAACACAAGAGTCAGTAAAAATTTATCCTCTAATTGAAAATTTAATAGTAATCTTAACTCTTCAAAAATATTTTTATCTTCAATTGTATGAGCTTCATCAATTACAACTACTGTCTTTTTACCATCTTTAATGTTGTCAGTTAATAGTTTTTCTAAAACAATTAAGATATCGGTCTTCCTATCGGGTAATTCTACACTTTTTAATTGGGTAAGCAATCATTCTCAATAAATCAACATCATTTAAACGTGGATTGTTAACAAAACCAACCTTATAGACATCTTTTTCTAATTCTTCACGAAGAGCATGGCCTAAAACTGTTTTGCCACATCCAAAGATACCTGTCAACATACCTGCACCTTTACCTTCTTTTACCACGTAGATAAGCCTAAATAAAGCTTCCTCATGTTGAGGTGACCGATATAGGAAACGAGGGTCAGGTGTGTTCTCAAAAGGCTTCTCTCTTAGCCTCCAATATTCTTTATACATTAAAGCTTTCTATTTATTCTTCTAAAGTATCGGCTACTTCTTGAATAATGTCATTGTCTATTGTTTTTAAATTCTTGCTAAAACCTGTAAGGAGTGCCAAATCGCAGATATGATTTATTCTCCTTGGAATACCACCTGATTTTTCATAGACAAGCTTACAGGCACTATCTGTAAAGATATCAACACCTCCTACTATCTTCAGCCGATGAGCGATATATTGCTCTGTGTCGGCATAAGTTAAACTATCCAAGCGGCACTTAATAGCAATCCTCTGTGCTAATTGTTTATTGGCATCTATACTCTTCTTCAATTCTGGCTGTCCTAAGAGCAATAAAGTCAAAAGGAATCTATCTTCGAGTTGAAAGTTTAGAATCAGCCTTAATTCTTCCCATACATCCTTATCTTCAATGATGTGAGCCTCATCGATAATGACCACCGTCTTCTTACCATCCCTCATATTGTCTTGCAATATTGAGTTTAGAGTATCCAATATCACATTGGATAGCACCTCTGTCTTTTTAGTAGGTAGACCCTTAGCTCCTAAACCGCTGGCAATAGCCATCAAAAGCTCTATATGGCTGAGATGGGGATTAGTTATAAAAGCTGTTTTATATATATCCTTTCCCAATTCTTTTAGGAGTGTCCGTCCCAGAAGAGTCTTACCGCATCCAAATATACCTGTTAATACTCCTGCCCCTTTGCTTTCTCTTACTGCATAAATAAGTCTAAACAAAGCCTCTTCATGTTGAGGTGACCGATAAAAGAAACGAGGGTCAGGTGTGTTCTCAAAAGGCTTCTCTTTTAATCCCCAGTATTTTTCATACATTGTTCAAAGTATAAGAGCTTCCACTGCTTCTTGAATAATCCTTTCATCTACTTTATCTGCCTTCTTATCGAACCCCACAACCAGGCTCATATCACAAATTTGATTAATTCTCCGTGGAATGCCTCCAGAGTTTTCATAGACGGGCTTAAGGCACTGCTCGGTAAATATAGAGCTCCTTCCTCCTGCTACTTCCAGCCGATGAGCTATATAACCCCATGTCTCCTCCTGGCTCAAAGGATCCAAATGGTATCCCATAGCTATTCGCTGGGCCAACTGCTTATTCTTGCGAATCTTTTCCCTCAACTCGGGTTGACCCATAAGCAAGAGTGTTAGAAGGAACCTGTCCTCAAATTGGAAGTTCAAAATTAACCTCAATTCTTCAAAGACGTCTATATCGTCTATCACATGAGCTTCATCTACAATGACTACCGTTTCTTTGCCATCTTTTACATTATTAACCAAGATATTATTTATAACCTCCAAAAAATAATCTGACGACATCTCAGTTATTTTCTCCGGCAAGTTCTCGGCACCCAATTGGCGTGCAATAGCCCTTAAGAGCTCTACTGATTTAAGATGGGGATTATTTACAAATGCTATCTGATATATATTTTTATTTAACGCATTGCAAAGCGCCCTCCCAAGAACCGTTTTCCCACAACCAAATACACCCGTTAACATCCCTGCTCCCTTTTCTTCTCTTACTACATAAATAAATCTCGATAAAGCCTCATCATGCTGAGGTGAATGATACAAGAAACGAGGGTCAGGAGTGTTCTCAAATGGCTTCTCTTTTAGTCCCCAATAGGCTTCGTACATTTTTGTAAAATTTTTAAACTGTCTTTACCATAATTGAAAAGTAAATCTATCACTGACATATTTGGCTGAAAATTACCATCCAATTTTACCTGAGGATAAATAGGATGATTAAAATTTTGGAAAACTACCTTTATTTTTTCATTTTCAAATAAACTCAAATCTAAATACTCTCTTGCACCTTCACCAGAAAGATAAATATCAGCTTGCAACTTCTTACAAATATTAACTAACCTATCAGTTTTTTGCCCATCTACCTGTAAGTCTGAAGACTTTACCAATTCAGTCTGTATTCCCAAAAATGTAGCTAAATTCTTAATTAAATAAATATTTAGCTCACACAAATACTCCCATTTCTTGCTATAAACTTCTTCAAAAAAGGCTCTGTAATCTTTAAAATACGGAGTTCCACTATAATTGATGACCAAAGAATGCAAATGTTTTTTCCCCCAATTTGTCTTATTATTAATTAAAACTTCATTAATCTTCTGCCCAAATGTATAATGCACTGGCACTGTCAGCCATTGCCAGCCGTGGGATGTGCTAATTTTATTACGATTCTGCCACTCATTCTTTTTATACTGGACATCATCTAAAAGAACAAAAAAGTCACTCCTCAATAGCTTATCAAAATATCCGAGCCAAGGCAAATATTGAGGCTGATGGATAGCACAAATCATTTCCCCTCTGTCATTGCGAGTCCCGATTTATCGGGACGAAGCAATCCGCTTTTATCTTAACACAGGTTTGTTGAGAAGTCAAAAGATTTTTATATAAATTATCAATTTTTTCTATCATTTTATCTGCTGAATACATAAATGCCCTTTCCTTACCATTTTTTCCCATGTTACTGGCGAGTTCTTTGTCTTTAAGAAGGTGTAGAATTGCCTGAGATAAACTCTCAGAATCCTTTGAAGGAATTAATATCCCAGTAACACCATCCACAACAACAGTTGGTATACCACCTACATTAGTAGCTACAACAGGTAACCCCGATGCCATTGCCTCAATAATTACCCTACCCATACCTTCATTCAATGATGCTAACACAAATATGTCTGAAATGGCGAGTAGCTCCGGAATATCAGCTCTATCTCCCAAGAATAGAACAGTCTCTGTAAGACCAAGCTTACATACCATTCTTTCTAATTTTTTTCTTAGTGGACCATCGCCTACTATTAGAAATTTAGTGTCTGGAATAGTTTCAACTACTTTTTTTGCCGCTTCTATTAAGTACCGGTGCCCTTTCACAGGAACAAGACGTGCATTACAGATAATTACTGGTGAGTTCAAATTGAGACCAAACTCCTCTTTCTTAGCTTTCTTATCAACTTTGACATTAATAAATGGATCAAGCTCTACTCCAGAGTGAACTGTTACGAACTTATCTATGTCGCCAGAAATCTTCAGTGAGAGATAGTCTTTAGTTTCAGCAGGAGTAAGGCATATTATTTTATTAGTAAATTTAGCACTAAATCGCTCAAGTAGGATAAAAATTAAAGTAATACTCTTACTAAAGTATCCATAAAATACATGCCCATGAGGTTTATGGATAATAATAGGACAGCCTGCTAACTTTGCTGCAACTCGTCCTAAGAAGCCTGCCTTTGAAGAATGTGTGTCGACTATATCAAATCGCCCTCTTCTTATGAGTTTGTATAACTCAAATACACATATAAAGTCTTTGATTGGTGAAATATTTCGTACCAGTGACGGAATTACAACTACATTGATACCTAATATGTCTATATCTTTTACTGAGCCTGTAGCTAAAGTTATATCATATTTATCTTGTAAACCCTTTACTTTTAACAATGTACTCTGGGCAGCACCACCCTTATCTAATCTCGTGATAATATAGAGAATCTTAGTCATCAGTTTTTCTTGCAAATACTTCAATGCTGGGAGCAAGAGTAATTTTCCTGAAGCTCAAGAAATATACAAATTGGGCAATAAAATAGATAATTTTCTTAAAAAAGTAAACTTTTAAATCAGACGAAAGAATACTGTAAGGGGCACCAGATGTAGGAAGTGAGCTCAGAACATTAATAGGTGCGAAATGACTCCTTTTAAGTAGTTTCTGTAAAGCTATATTTGAGAAGTTAAAAATATGGAATATATATACTTTCTTGGTGACCAACTTCCCCAGCCCAATAGATGAGAGAAACGAATGAATTCTATAAATCATAATATGAAAATCCGCATTAGGAATTCTAATAAAAAGTATTCCGTTTGGGGCAAGAATTCTTTTTATTTCTTTGAGAACTTTTATAGGGCTCATCATTTCATCTAATACATTACATAAGGTGATAACATCGAAATAATCATTAGAATAATCATTTTCTTCAAAAGGGATTGTCTCAATGTTTAAATTGTAGCGTTGCTTTCCCATTCTGGCAAGTGTCTCGCTAACTTCTACTCCGTAACAATTCCACCCCTTTTCTTTTGTAAGGGATAAAAAATACCCAAAACCGCATCCGATATCTAAAATTCTCCGTGGATGAAGATGCTCTATTTTTGAAAAGAAATTGTTATATAATCTTCTTCGGGAGATTGCGACCAACTCAGAAGGGTCAACCTTTTCATAATATTCAGTTATTTTTTTAAGATATTCCTCTTTATTAATCTGAGGAACCTGATAAATAACCCCACAATTCCTACCCTTGAGTAGAGAATAAAAATCGGTTTTGAGCAAGAGCAAGTTTCTATTACTTCCGCATATATTACACATTCCACTTAAATACCTTTCTTTTTCCATAGTTCTCATGGAGACCATTCTGGACATTTCTATATTAATTTGGACTGCTCCTTAAAGCTGTTCTTCTCAATTTTATCCAAACAATCTTCTCACCCCCGACATCACATCTTCTACTGTTATATCCTTGAAACATCGAAGCTCCTTGCACCTTATAGTAGTCCTTGTTATACCCCTGGATGAATAACATGGGCTACACGGTAAATCTTTTCTTACTATTACCGCATTTTTACCCCAAGGACCACTGTTTTTATAATTAGTTGGCCCAAATATAGCTACTACTGGAGTCCCAACCGCACAGGCAATATGCACTATCCCACTGTCATTACTTACGATTAAGTTGGTCCGTTCTATCAAAGCAGCAAGTTGCCCCAAAGTTGTCTTTCCTGATGCAATTATAGGTTTATGGACCATCAGGCTTGCAACTCTGTTTCCAAGCTCAATTTCATCTTTTCCTCCTAATAATACAATTTTAGCATTGTAATCCTCTACAATTCTATCAGCAAGTTTAGCAAATCGGGTCGGAAGCCAACGCTTGAATCTCGCCTGATACCTACCAGAACCAGAATGTATCCCTACAATAATATCTCCAGATTTTACTCCATATTGGGACAAAAAGTTAACTGCAAATTCTTCGTCTTTCTTGTCAGTATGGATATACAGCTCCTTATCAGAAATATTGACCCCAAGCGCTTTGACAAGATTTAGATTTCCTTCTACTTGATGAGCTTCCTCATTATAAGGTACCTTTATGTTATAAAAGAGCCCTCTTCCTCTTATATTTTCTCCTAATCTAAATTTTGCACCCATTAAGAGGGCAACCAAGCCTGCTTTTACTGGATTAACACCTGTTGCAGTTATGACAAGGTCAAAGCATTTCTTTCTTAAATCACCTATTAGACATAGATTTTTAATAACTCCCTTTCTTAGAATAATAAATTCATTCACAAGTCCACTATTTTGAACTACTTCCCCTGGAGCAGACTCCGACAAAAACAGTGTTATCAAGCTCTTAGGAAAAGCATTTCGTAATGCTTTCAAAGCAGGTGTGAAGAGAATCATTTCACCAATCCCACCCATAAGTATTACCCCAATACTTTTCATTGTCTATCCATGTGGTTTATAATTTGTGCCATTATCAATATAAATTCTGTGCCACATCTCAAGTGTCATAAGAGCCCAAATTTGGTCAGATAAATTTTGCCTCCCCTCATAATGCTCTCTTAACATCCATTGAATATAGTCACAATTAAAATAGCCCCTCCTTTTAATACTTTTACTTGATAGCAAATCTAAAGTCAAATCCTTAAGCTCTGTTTGCAGCCAAGAACCAAGGGGTATCATAAAACCTTGCTTCCTTTTGGTAATTATTTCCTTCGGAAGTAACCGAGAAACAGCCCTTTTTAATAGATATTTTAGTCTTAACCCTTTAATTTTAAGCGAGTACGGAATACTGGCAGACAATTCCAATAACTTATGGTCACAAAAAGGGACTCTTAACTCTAATGAATTTGCCATGCTCATTCTATCACCCATCGCTAATAAGTCATCTACAAGGTAAGTCTTTACATCTAAATAAAATATTCTGTCAAGAAATTCAGAAATCCATTCTTTGTCTAAAAGTTCCTTATGTATTTTAAATGGGTCACTTATTAATAGTTCGTTCTTTAATTCCTCTGTAAATAGCTTATTATAGGCCTCATTATCAAAAAAGGATACCCAGCTTAAATACCTTTCATCCGCAGGTAGTATTCCTCCCCGGATAAATCTTTTAAACCGACCGATAATATCTCCGCTTTCAGTAGATTCTGGAAGTTGATTAGTAAGTCTTAATAAAAGATTCTTACGCATAAAGAGAGGCAACTTTTTGTAATAACGAGCTAACTGCAATCCAATATATCTGGGATAGCCACTAAACGCTTCATCGCCACCAATACCTGAAAGTGCTACAGTAATATGCTTTCTTGCTACTTGTGAAACTAAATAAGTGGATATAGCAGATGAGTCTGCAAAGGGTTCATCAAAATGATGTATTATTTTAGGCAAAAGGTCTACAGCATCAGGTTTAACAATGAATTCGTGATGGTCGGTGCCAAAATGCTTTGCTACAAGACGCGAGTATTTGAGTTCGTTATAAGAAGCAAATCTTTCTTCATATCCTATAGAGAAAGTCTTTACCTTGGCGGTAGGGGTTTGATTAATCAAACCCTCACTCATTAGCCCTACAATAGAGCTTGAATCAATACCACCTGATAGAAAAACACCTAAAGGCACATCGCTTATTAACCTGATTTTGACCGCCTCTTTCAGGAGGTCAAGAATTTGTTCACAATAGTAATCCTCCCTCTGTATCTTACCTTTCGAAAAGCCAAGGTCCCAATATTGAGAAATGTCTATTTCACCATTTATATAACTCAAAGTATGGGCAGGAGGCAGTTTTTTAATCCCTTTAAACATTGATAAAGGTGTAGGAATGTAAAGAAATGTGAGGAAATAGTGCATCCCTACCAAATCTACATCCCTTTTTACCTCCTCGCATTCAAGAAGAGCTTTAATTTCTGAAGCAAAAAGCAAGTTCCCATTAACTAAAGTGTAATACAGTGGTTTTATCCCTAACCTATCTCTTGCCAAAAATAGCTTCTTCTTTTCTTTATCCCAGACAGCAATAGCAAACATACCCCTAAACTTTTTAACACACTCTTCACCGTACTCTTCGTAAGAGTGCACTATAGTCTCAGTATCGCTACGGGTAACAAACTTATGCCCTTCTTTCTCTAATACTTGCTTTAATTCTTTAAAGTTATATATCTCTCCGTTAAAGACTACCCAAATCGTTTTATCCTCGTTGCCCATGGGTTGATGTCCAGTATACAAATCGATGACACTTAACCGTTGTATCCCAATAGCTACATTTTCATCTATATAGAAACCATTATCATCGGGACCCCTATGAACCATTGAATTACACATCCTTTGGAGAAGACCTTCGTCTATTGTCTTGTTTCTATTAGGACCGACAATCCCACATATACCACACATTAATCACCACCTCTAAAACAACTCCTTATTAGCTATAACCCACTCTATCAATTTGCTTATTCCCTTATCTATGTTTACCTTTGGAACCCAACCTAACTCTTCTTTTGCTCTTCTTATATCGCTTACATAAACTTTTTGGTCACCCGGTCTCCATTGACTAAAAGAGTAATTTATTTTTTTGTTCAAGAGCCCACCTATTTTGGCAATAAGTTCCAACAATGACAAAGTATTCTCTGGCCCACCACCTATATTATAGACTTTTCCACAGATTTTATCAATCTTCTTAACTACTTGCTCAAAAGCTTCTATAAGGTCATCTATAAATAAAATGTCCCTCGTTTGCATACCGTCTCCATATATTGTTAACTCCTTTCCTAACACCGATGATATTATAAAATGAGCTACCCAACCCTGGTCCTCGCATCCAAACTGCCTCGGTCCATAGATACACGACAGCCGAAACACCACAGTTTTTAAGCCATAAATTCTTGCATAATCTTGGACATATTGGTCGGCAGCCCCTTTAGAACAGGCATAAGGAGAATGAAAATTAAGATTTCTATTCTCTGAAACGCCCTCTTTTAATTCTTTATATTCATACCTATTTTCTTTACAAACTACCTGAATATCTTCCATTGCTCCGTATACTTTGTTAGTAGAGGTAAAAACTAATATCTGTCTATCTTTATTTATTTTTCTCATTGCCTCAAGAACATTCAGAGTACCAAGAGCATTTATCTCAAAGTCATCACGTGGATTTGCTACTGATGTAGTGACGGCTACCTGAGATGCAAAATGATAAATTATATCTACATCATCAATAACTCTTACTAATTTATCAAAATCACGAATATCTCCCACAATAATTCGTAGTGGCAATTCATGAATTGACCCTGCTGATTTTTCCGTTAACCACTTTATATTCTTTTCTACTCCTCTTCTTGACATATTGTCATATATTGTTACTGCATCTCCTTTACCGAGATAATAATTAGCTGTGTTGCTCCCAATAAAGCCTGCTCCGCCTGTGATTAAAATTTTCATTCCTTATTCTCTTTTTCGGGTTAATATGGTATTTACTGCTTCCATAACTTCATTTACTGTTATAAGTTCCATGCATTTATGGTCATTACATACTCCTTTATTACATGGATTGCAAGGTAAATGTTTTCTTATTACTATGTTTCTATCTCCCCAAGGCCACCAGCGAACTGGATTAGTAGGTCCCATAGTAGAAACTGTAGGAGTCCCAATCGCAGTCGCAATATGAAGGGGACCAGAGTTATTACAAATTAAAAGACTGCATCTGTCTATAATAGCAACTAAATTTCTTAAAGGTTCTCTTACATAGATAACAGGTTTATGCTTCATGTTACTTGCTATCTCTTCAACTATTTCCTCTTCACCCGGCCCTCCCATAAGTATAATCTTTGCTTTATATTCATCAATAATCTTATCTCCCACCCTTGCAAATCTTTCAGGTAACCAGCGTTGAGTAGGATAATAGCCACCAGGATGAATTCCAACTAATAAATCATTGTTTAAAATATTGTTATGAATTAGAAAATTATTAACATATTGTTTCGCTTCAGGAATAATTGAGAGCTCAGGCTCCTCGGTAGATATATTTCCACTAACTGCTCTTATTAAGTCAAGAGTGTGTTCTACAAGGTGTTTTTCCTTTTTATCAGGCATCACTCTGATGTTTAAAAAAATACTTTTACCTGCAATATTAAATCCAACCCGATATTTAGCACCACTTAAATAAGCAATGAGCGCAGTCTTCAATGGATAATCAAGATGTAAATCAATTGCAAGGTTAAATTTTTTCCTTCTATTTTTGGAGTGCAATAACGATGTTATTGCAATCTTTCCGTTATATGGAATAACTTCGTCCACATAAGGAGATTGAAGAAGTAAATCTTGAGTTTTAGGTGAAACAAGTATGGAAATATGGGAAATGGGAAATCTTTCTCTAAGCGCCCTTAAAGCGGGAGTTGAAAGGACAACATCACCAATCCTATCAATACGAATTAGAAGAATTCTCTTTATCTCATTAGGGTGAGGAGCTTTACTTTGCTTTGTAAGAAAAATTGAAAGAGTATTAAGAATCTTTCCTCTCAAGAATAGATATAGGCTATTAAGTTTTTGGCGCATAAAAGGCTCGTAGCTTGTTATCTTCATCGTTTGGCTTCCTTAACTTTAGAGTGACTGACTCTGAAAAATGCTTTCCTAATGGTAGAAATTCAAGTATGCAGTCAACTATTAATACAAAGGCAAATAAAACTGGGTGACAATTATATCGGGGACCTCCATATATTAAAGCACCACGCTTAATATCCTCCACTATAAAACCACCTTTTCTAACAATTCTCAGCCATTCATTTAATCCCTTTACAGAAATATGCCCACCTTCTTGTTTAAAATTGGATTTTGAAGAAATACTACTTCTGAATATCATTCCAATAATTCTAATAGCATTAGTTTTGTTTGGAGTAGTAATAATAACTGACCCGCCAGGTTTACACACTCTTTTTATCTCACTTAAACAATTCTCAGGTTTTTTTCAAATGCTCTAATACATCGTTACATAAAATAATATCAAAAGAATTTTGGGGAAACTCAAGATGTTCTGCATCACCAACTCTGAAATTTATATTATTAAATCCAAAGGAGTTATTTACTTCACGAGCAAACTCTATCTCTAACTCTGAAATATCAACTCCATCAAAACTAACTTTTTCTTTTACTTCCTTTAGCATATTAAGCAGGAATATATGATACCCATTACCGCATCTTGCATCTAAGACTTTAAAAAGCTTATCTTTTTTGATTTCTTGTTTAAAACAGGTAACTATATTTTTAAGTTTCTTGTATGTCTCATAGCTTTTAGTATAGCTACCAAGGTTTCTTTGAAAAACTGAATCTTTAAATTGCTCTAAGCTGATTTTAAATCTTCTCTTATATAAGTCATAAATTTCATTCATCTCATTATAGTGCCCACTCCATTGGACATGCGTAGCATCTCTCTAATTAAACTTTCTTTCTAATAAATTATCACAAATCATTTCTATCAGTTCTTATCCACAATGTATACGAACCAATATTCACACTTTTGAAATGATGAATTCGAAAATAATCAGAAATCAAATTAGAGCTAAATACATCTCTATATTGTTCTATAGTGTTCGAGGCTATTCCATAAACTACACAAGTGGGATTTATATCTTTCAATACTTTTATAAAATTTTCTGGTGTTGTTAAATCTCTACTGCTTACAACAAAGCCTGAATTTATTGCATCTAAATAATAAACTATTTCACAAGGAGCAATAATCCTATCATCGAAATTAATTCTTGATTTCAGAAACCTTACTAAATCCTTCGTGCCTTCTTTGCCATAAGTATATATTACCTGATATTTAGCTTTATATTGAATAATATTTAATGCTAAAGAACTGGAGATAAACATAATAAAAAAAGAAATTATACAAGCAGATATAAACCGCTGCTTTCTTCCCTTACGATAAAAAATGAATATTGCCAACGATAGGATAAGCAATGAGAAAAGCTTAAATAGCATATTAAGCGATTCTTTATGTAATATTAAAACATCAAAATGGCTTCTTATAAATCGCTCCTTTATTACATAATTTGTAAGATATAATAAGTCTCCAACAAAAATGATGTTGAAAATTAGCACAAGACCAATGATGATAATGAAACTCCTTATGCTATACAATATATCATGTTTAACCTTTGCTACAATATCTGCTATGAGAATACTCATAATTGAAACAACAGGGAAAAGATATTTCGGAAAACCATGAGTCATAGGTATAAGGCATAAATAAATCATAAAAATGATTATACTTATTATAATCAGTAAATCTTCACTGGTGTCTAAAATTTTACATTGAAAAATTCCATGTAATCTATCAATAATCTTCAATAGCCATAACAATAAAAAGAACGGTGAAAACCATAGGAGGGCACGAAAAATGTCGTATATAAATTGGGGGTCAAAAATATGTGTACCAACATGGCCTGAAGCTAATTCTATAAAAGATTTAAATATAGAAGATGGAGAATAATTAAACTTTAAGCTATATAATATCCAGAACACACCAAAAAATATAAAGCCTAAAATGAAAATTTTTACTATGGAAATACTTTCAATAAATTTTTTATTTATAAGAAGATAAAATAAAATAGCAAAAAGTATAAGGGGAGTGGTAAGTTTAGCACTTAATAATAAAGCAAAAACAAATGATAATTGGATTATATTTTTTGTGTTTAAACATTCCATATTCTTTAAAAATAAAAAAATAAAAGCGAGCATTAAGGTTGTTATTAGCGTATTATCGGGATCTATATGTAACGAGCCTCTAATCATAAAAGGATTTATGGAGAATATAAAACAGGCTATTAATGGAACAAAATAATTGTTTTTATCTCTGCAGAGTTTACTGCTAATAAAATAGATAAAAACAATTGAGATTAAACAACAAATTAGGCCAAATAACCTAAAAAATATAGTATTTGTCCCAGCTAATTTTCTTATAATACTTAATATAATTGAGTATAAAGGTGGGTGTGCAAATCCAGCTTTAGTTATGTATGAGAAATTGAGCCAGTGGCGACTGCCAGAAATTTCATCAGCTCCCATAAGGTATGGCACTGAATCAGCAGATGCCCATTCTTTCAAACTGGGGGTAGCAAAAAAAATATAAATAATTAGTGGTATGATGATTAAATAACGAAGAGGATTATTTGACATGCTATTTTTCATTTAAAAATTAAATTTAAAGTTTTTAGCAATTAAGATACAATATCGAAATAAGGTATCTATTATCTTCATTTTGCTACGTCCTTTAGTCCTTGCGATAAAGGTAATAGGTAGCTCAATCATAGAGAAGCCAGCTTTTTGAGCTATAATGAGATAATCAACATAGAAATCAAAATGCTTTGTTTTAATTTTATCTCGCAGAGTTAAAACTACTTCTTTCTTTTGTAATCTATAACCAGATGATTTGTCTCTTATTTTTAAGCCGCTCAAATATGAAAGCATATCATTTACCAATCTACTTAATACATATCGCTATATATGAACATTCTTCATAGTGCCACCCGGTATATACCTTGAGCCAATGACAACATCAACATCATTGTGCTCAAGCACTTTTAGAAATATTGGTAAATCTTCGGGCTGATGATTAAGATCGGCATCCATAGTCAGAATATGCGTTGCATCTTCAGAAATGTTATGAAAACCAATTTTAAAAGCCAGACCGACTCCTAATGGTTTTTCATAATAATATATATGAGACTTTTGGATTTATTTTTAAAGTCTTGTAATAATTCGAAAGCGCCATCATTGCCTTGAACAACCAAAATTATTTCATAGTCAACCTTAATACTTCTAAATACATTTATTAATCTACGGATTAATTCAATAATATTTTCTTTTTCATTATAAGCAGCTATAACAGCAGAAATTTTCATCTTTTCAATTTTATTGTTAATAAAGTTAATAAACCATTAATATTATTTTTAATCTGTTCCAATGACTTTGTATGTGATAATCTTGAAAAAATATACTTAGGTCTCATATGATATGCAAGATAAATACGCTTATATTCGTTAAACATTGCATCTGGAGAAAAATAATTGGTTCTATATACAGGGAGATTATGAAATACATATTTGCTCCAATCTCTTTCTACGATGTAGCCATTAGCATCGAGTTCATCGTACAACTCAGTACCAGGCAAAGGAATTAACATATGAATATCGGCAATATCAGCTTTGATTTCTTTTAAAAAACTTAATGTTTTATCTATCTCTCTCCGACTTTCGTTAGGAAAGCCGATTATAATAAAAGCTACTGTTTCAATACCAATTTTATGGCAGATATCAAATACCTTTTTAACCTTTCCAAGAGTTTGACCTTTCTTAATATAATCAAATGTTTCTTGATTACCTGACTCTACGCCAAAAGATAGAGAATAACAACCAGCTCTTTTCATCAAATTTAATAAACTATAATCTAAGGTATTAACATGCACTCCATTTGGTGTAGCCCATTTAAGGCGCCAGCCTCTGTTAATAATTTCATGACAAATTCCTTCAATGTGAGTGCGATTCAAAGTAAAAGTATCGTCAATAAAATGTATCTCTTCTATATTATATTTTGCAATAAGTATTTGTATTTCCTCTATAATATTTCTTACACTTCTCTTCCGATACTTACGTGAAAAAACTCCACGGCTACAAAAAGTACACATCAATGGACAACCACGACTCGTAAGTACTGAAGCAAACCGATTTGAGCGCGAGAGAGGATGATGGTAAGCATTCATATCAATTAAGTACCAAGCTGGAAAGGGTAAAATATCTAAATCGTAAATTGGCTCTCTTTCTCCTGTAAAAATTACTTTACCGTTTTTTTTTAAATAAATTCCATTAACTTGAGCCAGCCCATCAGGGTTGTTCAACAATGAATCTATTAACTCGCATATATAGTAATTTCGCCTTCTCCACTCACAACAATATCAACTGCTTCTTCATTAATTGTTTCCATAGGCAGATGCGTAGGATGAGGTCCTATCAATAAAGTTTTGATCTCCTTATTTATTTCTTTTACAATTCTACATAACTCTAAAGCCTTTTTAATCACTGGTGTTGTAGCCGTAATGCCTACAAAAAGAGGATTTTCTTTCTCAATAATTATCTTCATATCAGAATTTATCAATCCAGTAGCTTCCATATCGATAATTTTAACAGAATGAGCATTCTTTTCCAAAATGGCAGCCAAATAGAGTAATCCCATCGGCATAGCTATCCAGGCTGATTTTCTAATCATTCGCGAAGAATCAGAATAAGGGGGATTTACTAATATTATTTTATCTCCCAAGATAAAAAACTCCCTAAAGGGGTATATCGCCCTTATGGTAGTATCACGGCTTCTTCTTTATGGTCCACCAGATTAGAGCTTCTCTTAGACATTAAAATTCACTATTTTTAATCTAATGAGTGCATAAAGTATTGGTCATCTGTTATGCTTTTTAAGTGAAAAACTTTACCCTGAAAAGTGCAACAAGGGCATGTAACATATGATAAGGTTTTATCTTTTTACCCTCTTTTTGAAGTCTAGGTTTATAACCGATAGGAAGCTCACCAATTTTAAAACCGCTTTTACACATTTTGCTTACAAACTCAAAATCAAACCCAACTCCATAAGTATCAAATCTCATCTTTCTAACACTTGAGGTCCGATAAAGTTTTGCACCTATTATATCTGTAAAATTATAGTTATACCATTTATTGATTAAAAAGGTCGAAATGATAGTTGCAAGATACTCAGGTCTTTCTTTAATAAGTTCCCAGTAGGATAAGTTCTCGCGCCCCATTAACCTTGAGCCAAAAACAGCATCGTAATTATCACTCTCAGCCAATTTTATCATATCTAAGCATTTTGTGTGTTCGTATTCTAAATCTGCAAATTGTATAAAAATATGTTTACCTTTAGCAAGCTTTATTCATGCCTTTACAGATTTTCCAAACCCATAATTTCTATCCTGATAAATTATTTTTATGGATTTGTCTCCCATACTCCTAAGTAACTCTCTTGTACCGTCTTCCGAGCAATTATCAATCACAATTATTTCTTTTTCAACATTAAGAGACTGAGCATCCTTAATAGCTTGAAGAATAGTCTTAACTTCGTTATAGACTGTTACAATTATTGTTAACAGCATGATTACTATTTCAAAGGATTAGATTTCAACTCACAAAGATATTTATCTCAAATAATGCGTTAACCACAAATGACACGAATTATCACGAATAAATATAAAGGTTTAGAGAAATACCAAGAACTCCTTTTAAGTGAAATTTTTGACAATTTATTTCCATTCGTGTTCTTTGTGTCCATTAGTGTTAATTCGTGGTTTAAAAGCTTTCATGCATAATCTGGGTTTATTTATTTTTAAAGAACTCTTTAAACTTTTCAATTACAAAATTTATTTCATCCTCAGTTAACCCAGGATACACCCCAATAAAGAAAGTACTGTTCATAATTATATCAGTATTTTTTAAATCACCAATAACCCTATGTTTTATGTCCATGAAAGCTGGCTGTCGTAATAAATTTCCACCAAATAGATTGCGAGTCTCAATTAGATTGCTTTCAAGAAAATTGGTTAATTCATCTCTGGTAAATTTGCTGTTTTCTCTAACTGTAATAGGAAAGCAGAACCAAGAAGGGTCGCCTTTAGGAGTTACTTGGGGGAGAATTAGATGCTTTTCATAAGGTTTTAAACCTTCATAAATTCTCTTGAAATTCTCTTTCCTCTTTTGGGTAAATTTTTCCAACTTGTCCATTTGAGCACAACCTATTGCAGCTTGTAGGTCTGTCATTTTAAGGTTATATCCAATATGAGAATAGACATATTTGTGGTCATAACCATAAGGCAGTGTGCCAAACTGCTGGCTAAACCTTTTACCGCAGGTATTGTTTTTGCCGGGCTCACACCAACAATCCCGTCCCCAATCCTTAAAAGAAGCAATTATTTTCTTTAGTGACAGGTCGTTAGTAAGAACAGCACCCCCCTCTCCTGTTGAAATGTGGTGTGCAGGATAAAAACTACAAGTAGAAATATGCCCGAAAGAGCCAGTATATTTTCCTTTATATTTTGAACCAAGAGAATCAGAGTTGTCCTCAATAAACCATAAATTATGTTCTTTTACTATCTTCATAATTTTATCAAGCTCAGCGGGATTACCTAATGTATGCGCAATAAAAATTGCCTTTGTCTTTTCTGTTATTGCTTCCTCAATCTTATATACTTGAATGTTATAAGTTTCCAAATCAACATCAATAAATACAGGAATTAAATTATTTTGAATAATAGGACTTATCGTAGTGGGAAATCCACAGGCAGTAGTGATAACTTCATCACCTGGTTTTAATCTTTTTTCCCCAAGTTTTGGTGAAGTTAAAGAAGAAATTGCAAGTAAATTAGCTGATGAGCCTGAATTTGTTAATAAACAATATTTTATACCTAAAAATCCAGCAAGTTTCTCCTCAAATTGCTTTGCGTATCTTCCAGCAGTGAGCCAAAAATCAAGCGAGGCATCAACCAAACTTACCATCTCTTTTTCGTCATAAACTCTCCCTCCGTAGTTAATTTTTGTTTCTCCGGGAACAAATTTCTCCTGTTTTTCTCTTAATTTATAAAGTTCCGTAACCTTCTCAAAAATTTCTTTTCTAATTTGCTTTTCTGTTTTCATTATTTCTACTATAATAGTTTTACTCTTATCATTGCAATAATTGCATAAATCATATCAAACCACTTTACCTTTTTGCCTTCTTTAGCTGTCCTTGGTTTATAATAAACTGGAACTTCGCCAATCTTATAACCCTTCTTGCAAAGTCTGCTTACTAATTCAAACTCTAAAGCCTGGTTATCTGAAACACAACCCAAATTTTTCAAAATATCGGTTTTAATTAACTTGGGTGCAATCACATCCGTGAAATTTCTATGGTAAAATTTATTAATCAAGAATGTGGATATAATCGACCCAAGCCAGAATGGACGTTCCTTTATTAACTGTAATTTAGATTTATTTTTTACATTTAATAAGCGTGAACCAAAAACTGCATCCAGATTTTCATCTTCTAATTTTTTTATCATTGTTAACACATCTGTCATTTTATATTCCAAATCAGCTCCCTGTGCATAGAAATAATCACCTTTAGCCATGCGCATACCTAGTCGCCCAGAACGCCCAGCACCATAATTTTTGGGCTGAAATACCATCCTGATAGAACCGTCATCAATAGATTTAAGAATTTCTCTAGTGCCATCAGTACTGCAATTATCAATGACGATAATTTCTTTATCAATTTTTAACTGCTTGGCTTCTTGAATTGCCTGTGCAATAGTCCTTTTTTCGTTAAAACACCCAATTAGAATAGTTGTCTTCATTTTGAATGAAAACTAATTGTTTTTTTTATAGCTGTCATCAAATCCACTTTTACATCTAATCCTAATTGAGATTTCGCTTTTTTCACACTTGGCACATATCTCTCAGGTTTAACACCAACCTTAGGTTTTTTCTTTATAATTACTTCAGGCTTATTTTTAAAGCAATCACGTACCATATAAGCCAGCTCCTTTATCGTAATTGCTTCATCTGAACCCACGTTATAGGGCTCGCAGGACTTTCCTTTAATTAAAATGGTCCATAACCAGATGGCTAAATCAGCAGCGTAGAGATAGGAGCGATAAGGCGTTCCATCGCCGTTGACCTGGATTGGGCCGCCCTTCAATGCATCCCGGATGAAGTTTCCAATGGCGTAATGGATATCTAATGGAAGGTAGGGGCCAACAAAGGAAAAACAACGGGCAATTTTCGCTTCGATACCATACTCTCTTGAATAAAGCGCACAGAGGAATTCTGCTGTCCGTTTACCCTCTCCTAAGGCGGAGTTTGGGTCGGTAAAATGGGGTGCACCACAATAATCTTCCAAAATATGGGTCATGTCGAATGGTTGTTTACCATAGACAGCCCCGGAACTGGTCAGAAGAAATTTCTTGGCATGACACTGAAGAGCAAAATCAAGGGTATGTCTCGTTCCCTCAACAATGGTATCGAACATCAGTAGGGGGGCTTCGTTGTTGAATGTGGCACGGGCCGATGTGCTGGCGGCGTGAATGATATGTGAGAATTCCCCTTCTGGAAAATTGAAATTCCTAACATCTCCAATATGAAATTGGATTGCCGGATTGGCAGCAAGGTGTGGCGCATTCTTTTGGAACGCATCGTAATTCCTTGTAAGGACAAGGGCTGACGCATTAAGATCGAGGTTATCATTCGCCCAGGCAAAACTCTCCAAAAGCCAGCAGCCGAAAAAACCAGTGCCGCCGGTAATAAATAGACATTTCCCTCGGAGGTCTTCCCAAAGGCCTTCAGTATGGGTTAGAATGTGATCTAAATCGCTCGCGAGAGGGTTATCTCGATGTGCTCGCAATGACAGTTCCATTTTTTACCTTGAAAAGTACTGCTCATATTCTAAAGGTTTGGCTATTTGAATAGCAGGTTGTATCTCAAGTGCTCCAAATGACCTTCCATTACAATAATCACATACTTCAAGGAAATCTTTTTCTAAAAGAAACATTCTAATTTTCTTTTTCATCTCACAAATATTTATGGTTTCTATTGGCTCTTGAAAAAGATCTATATAATCATTCTTAAAATCCGGAACTGCCAGAATCCTATTAGCATTTGCTGCAAAAGGACATCTATATAGTCTGCCATTTGATAAAGTGATAGTATTTTTAGCGCAACAATTTTTAAATATTTCTTTTTGTTGTTCAATATTACGATAATGCCTCAATATTTCAGCACAATCAGTCCACCATCGAGCTTTTTCTGCATAAAAAGTTATCTTATTTTGTAGCAATATTTGAGTTAAATCGTTTATTTTTCTTGATAGTATGCCATAATCAGGAATAAGTACCAGTACCTTATTATTCTTTAAATATTCAATCTGATGCTCTCTAGGGACAATTGTTCCATTTGTATAGATTACGAGTTTGTGAACTTTGGGTTCATCTATTAATCTCTTTATTATTAGATGACTTTCTTTATTCATAAATGGCTCTCCGCCAATAACTCGAAATTCGTTAACTTCATCTATAATAGCACAAAACATATCTATGGTTTGCATTAATTCTTTAATATCGCAATCCTTGGGTTTTTTGTAATACTGCATAAGATTAGAGCAATCTCTGCATTTTAAAGAACAGCGTTCAGTAATAATAATATCTACACTTCTCAAAAAAAGTTTATCAGAAGTTAAATAGCTATCGTGACATAAAAGGCATGTACTAACTGCATATTCAACAAAGTCCGTTGGGGCACTGAATCGGTATTTATAGATATCGAAGTCTCTCAACAATAAATTGCTATCATACCATCTGGAGTATCCTAAAACATGTAATTGCTCAACTACATCTTTAATATCTGCGGCAGATATTAAAAAAATGGCATCCTTATATTTCTTCTTTAAATTTTGCGTATGGATTACTTCGATATTACACATAGAAGACTTTGTTTTATTGATATTATTGTCACAAAAGCATTTGACTTTAATTCCTACATGCTTCTCCTACAATTCTAGCACCAAATATTATTACCGGAATCCCTTCTCTCTTAATATTCTCAATAGTCTCTTGGTTTAATGAGTTTCCAATAATAGTCATCTACCGGCTCCTCTTTTTGAATATCTTTTATTAGCTTTATACTTACAAACCAATATAATTGGCCAAACGAGCTTTAATTTCATCAATATAGGAAGAATTCTGCTGTCACCCTTTGAGGGAGAATAAAATTTCAAATTATCTCTAAAATCTGAATCATTGACAATTTCATGAATAAGTTCATAAATCTTTTTTTTATTACTATTATTAATCTGTCCACAAGTACGAACTAACTGGATTATCGTGTAACTAACATATGTATGTCCAACTTCTTTTCTTACGTCGACACCAGAATTACAATTATTAAGAAAATAGCTTATATTTGCGAGAGCTTGCTTATATCCAAACAATTTTTGGAGATTATTGCTTGCCAATATAGTTGCTGATGTATAATTATCGTGAATCAGGTGGTTATATATGATTTCTTTTAAGAAAAATATTTCATTTGTATAATTTAAATAATCAAAATTAAAAGCTACATCCTCAAAAGTATGTAAATCAACATTAAAAAGAATATAATTATTCTTGATAATTGACAACTTAAATAATCTTCCCCAAGAATATACAAATAGTGGGAATCTATTGAGTTTTTTTAAATATAACATCTAATATAATCTATAATATCCTGTTTTTAGCAGTTTACTGCTTGAAAAAACAGCACTATGTCCGGAGTCAGAAATACCATCTTTAATTTTTTTAAAATCCCCTATTATTATGTCTACTTTGTGTTGGTTATAATTTTCAATTAAAATATTTAACGCGTTATTCTCGATGAAATCATCAGAATCAATAAAAAATGAAACTTCCATTTGAATTCTCTATGCCTATATTTCTTGCGGTAGCTGGTCCGTTATTTTTTGTGTGTATTACTCTAATTCTGTTGTCACTAAGTGCATATGCATCACATATTTCGTCGCTATTGTCAGTTGAACCATCATTTATCAGTATTATTTCAATATTTTTATAACTTTGATTAATGATACTTTCGATGCACCGGCGAAAATATTTCTCGCTATTATATACAGGAACTATAACGCTTACTAAATCTGGAATAAATTCTCGAGTATTTCTAACTTCTCTCATTTTTGCTCCATTTAACAGATAAAATCCTCAGCTGTAAATACTTCTTTATAAGGTACCGGGAGCGGTTTGCCATATATTTTTTTGACCACATAGTCATTAATAAATTTTCTGTCCTCTGCAATAAGACAAGTATCTATATAATTACCAAAATATTTAATCTTCAAACCTCTTTCAATAATGTCTTTTAATGGTTCTTTAAAAAAGTTACCCAGTGAGATATAAATATATGGACATGGCATCACATCGCCATACTTTGTAATAGACACCATTCTTTTAACTGCTATACAGCCTAAATTAAGACCATACGCTGGAGTTAAATGCGTAAATACATTATACTTTTTCTCTAATTCTCTTAAATAATTCATATCGTCTCTATTGACAAGGACATCAAAATTCCCTTCCCATTCTCCAACCGGCTTTGCTAATGTTACAAATACTCCAACGCCTTTTTTATTCAAAAATTCCACAAATTCAATGAACTCTTTTGACCTAACTCTTTGCTTTGTAACTACAGTTTGAACAATAATATTTAATCCGGCTTTCAAAGCCGCATCAATAGCTCTTATGGCTCTTTCATGCGAACCTTTTTTACGTCTGAATGCATCATGTTCAGTCGCCGAAAGGCTATCAAGACTCAACTGAATTTTATCAACGCCTATACTTTTTAAATGTTTTGCCTTTTCTGCATCCAAAAACCAACCATTAGTATCCGAAGTTATGTAAAATTTCTCAGGCTGGATAGCTTTAACTACATCATCAAAATCCGGGAATACTAATGGTTCACCGCCTGTAATAACAAAATGCGCAAGCCCCATTTCGTCAGCTTGTCGTGAAAGCTCCTTTACATCGTTAATTGTAAAAAATCTATCTCGCTTTTCGACTTTAGTTTCTGAACAATGTTTGCAACGAAAGTTACACCTATAATCGTATACAAGTCGAATTATAGCTATACTTTCTCCATTTTTAACTTTTTCATCAAATTTCATGACTTTTTCATAGACATACGGTTTTTCTTTTTTTAGCAAGCTCCTTTTTTTTATTTCACTTAATTTTAATTGTTGAGTTGACATAACATTTGTCTCCTTAATAAATCGATTTAAATCATATAAATTTTCGATACATCTCATGAACGGGGATTATGTTGTTTGGACATCCGTTGTGCCACGCCCATTGTCCTGGTTCTGGAATCCCTTTTTCATACTTGAGATTTTTATCGAGTGAACTGATTAATGTACATTCGTATAATAAGCAAATGAAGTGACCACGAACTCTTCTTGAAGGTATTATGACTTCATTAATTGCTAATGGCTCTTTCTTGAACTTTATTTTAGCCCCAAGTTCACTTGCAGCAACAGCATTAATTCTATCAGAAAGTTTTTCCTTATATCTTACGATACCGCCTGGAATATGCCAGCTGGGCGGATAATAACCATCATCCCTCCAGGTTAGAAGTGTATGATTCTGTTCATTTTTTATCAGCAAGTCCACATTAACCATCGGAGTAATTCTGCTTACAAAAAGGAATATATCCTCTGGCAGACCTTCCGTTGGGTTTTTAATCAAAGATTCTAATAACTCAATTATCTTCTTGATTTCCATGGTTAATCTTTCCAGCCTCCCTGTTCCACCAACTTCTCTGGTCTTTTAAGGAAGCTCTACATATTTCAACAACTTCAGGAAATAAATCTCTGTATTTTTCTAAAAGTTCCCGGGATCGAGAGTCATTTAGAACAAGCGCTCTTATCTTTTGTTCGGCAGATTGAGCCTCTTTCTCGTTTCCAAGGAGCCGTTCTGCACGACGGATTCCATCCCAAGCAAAAATATGAAAAGGATAAAGTTTAATTACACTTCTAAATAAAAGCCGAGCTTTGTTATAGTCACCACGTTGAAGATCATAATTATCAGCAAAATTACATTCTAAATTAGCTCTGTAGCACAATTCATTCAATTCGTCAGCAGTAATCCAAGGTGAATCAAAATCTCTATAATTAAACAATGTTTTATTCCACGCTTCAGGGGAATTGGTGATACAACCTGCCTCAATAAACTGGTCGTACATCTCTGAGCCAATAATAGGTGCTGCAATTAAAAACTTTGTCCAATTAGGCTTAAGGTGTTTCTTGACATAAGAAATTGATTGCAACATCTGTTCTCTTGTCTCTTCTGGAAATCCCAAAATTATATTAATTATGACTATAAGTCCTTTAGATTGAGCATAACGTATTAGGCATTCTGCCTTATCAAGGTTGAGATTTTTCTTTATTCGCTTTTGAGTCTCTGGATTGGCAGTTTCGACTGCAAAAGAAATAATGGAAATGTCAATGTAATCAATAAGAGCATCGATGATGTCTTCGTTGGTACAATTGATCGATAATGTTTGAGAAAAGGATACTTTTAAATGTTCTATGCCAGAATTATTCATCCCTTCTAATAATTCCAAAGCCCTTTTGGTTGTCGGGAGTGCCAAATCATCATATATATGAAAGTAATTTGCTCCGTAAGACTTATTTAATTGTCGCATTTCTTCAACTACGTTTTGTACATCTCTTTGACGCATTTTTCGACCATGTACAGTATGAGCTGCACAAAACGTACAGTTAAATGGGCAGCCTCTTGATGTAAGTAGGAATGCATGCTGATATTGCCCCCTATCCACGCCTATCTCATCCTCAAAAACCTGTGCTCCATCAGCATCTTGCCCAACATAACAACTCATTTTTAGTATGCTCCAATCGGGAAACGGCAGGTCGTTTAAATTCTTTACTGGAGTGGCTATTTCAGGTTTACCTGTTATATCATACCGAATTGCATCACGCGAATGAACACCCTTAATATCATGATTTTCTTCTTGGTGTAACAATGAAGAAAGAAGAAGTGGAAAACTTTCTTCGCCTTCACCTGCCACAACATAATCAACATCACGATTTTCAAGTAGATACTCAACAGCGTTGGAGGCATACATTCCGCCAACAATCACTGTAGCACCCGGCCAGATTTTTTTTAATAGAGGTAGGCAACGGCAAAAGAAGTCATGCTGTGATGAAAATGAAAAAGAAAAAGCTAAAATATCTGGAACATATGGGGATATAGCATTGATAGCTTCAGACGTAATCAATTCATCTAAATTTGTCGCAAACTTCGCTGAATCCTGCACGAGATAATCCACACAGGCGATATGCCCTTGGTGCTTTTGTTTTTTAAGAACTGCTGAAAGATATAAAATCCCAAAAGGAAAACATCTAATGACACGATTTGCCGTCCCTTTTATAAGATCCGGGAGTGAGAAAATCGGCATATTAACAAAAAGGATGTGCTGTTCTTTCATTTTTTATTTGCTCCTGTTTCATTTTTAATATCTGACTGGATTGAAATCCACCAGCCGACAGATGTCTATTATTTTCATTACTTTCGGATGGTTTTCCTTGGCTTGGCAGGATATCTGAGCAGCATGCGATGGAACGGCAACTACTACGACCCGAATCTCCTCTTCGTCCAAGATGGCGGGAGCATAGATTTTCTTGCCATAAAGGTCCATTTTCCTTTTGCTCTCGGAAATGTCCACTGGGAACACATTAGAATCGCGAAGCATCCTTGAGCGTCTGAACAGGTTCATGATTGTAAGGGTCATCCCCCAGAGGGCGACCTTGCCGTATTTCTTCAACAGGATAGCAACATTTTTCTCCAGATTTTCTCGAAGCTGTGGCGGACACGGAATATCATATTTTTGTCCACAATGGCTGCAATAAATGTAGTCGTTGGCAAACAACTTGATGTTTTCCCAAATGTTCTTTTGTGAACAGTTAGAACAAATACCCGATATCGTTTGCCGACCCATCTGCGGATCTACCCATTGCAGTTCGATTGAACCTATCTTTATTAAGCTCTGGGCTTCAGAGATATAGCAGAGAATTTCTGAAAATTTCGCATCGCTCATCTTAGAAATATTGATTTGGGGCAACCGTCTTTGAGATATTTCACCCGGTCCTTGATGATTCCATTCTGGCACGCATATTGGTAAATGTATAAACCTGGAAATGGCTTGATCAGTGTCAAATGGATATTATATTTCGAATGTTCTCGCCACCATTTCAAGGTATTGTGCGCGGTTTCAACTGTTTCTTCAATGTCACCGAATATGAAACAACCGTAGAAGGCAATTCCATGTTCATCCACCATCTTAAGTGTGTGCTCAATCTGCTCGATAGTAAAGCCCTTGCGCATACTCTTGAGAATCCGGTTATCCGCGCTTTCTAAGCCAAAGAACATAACATCGAGACCGCTGTCTTTCAGAATCGGAAGAAGTTCGGACGTGACTTTGCCAATTCTGAAGTCTGCATACCAAGGGATATTGTATTGTTTGATACGGGTACAAAACTCTTTGGCACGGTCGAGAGTTGGTGCAAATATCTCATCTGCCATAGAAATGTATTCGATGTTGTAACGAGAAACCCAGTAATCAAGTTCGGCAAAAAAAAATCATCAAGTGGTCGCAGGCGATATTTTTGCCAAGCGTATGACAGCAAAAGGTGCAGTGGTACGGGCAAGATCGACTTCCCAACATACAGATCATTCGATTTTTGTTTATTCCAGCGAAATGTGCCAGTGGAATCTCAAGATACTTTTCAATATCAAATCCCTCATAGTCCAGCCAGGAGATCGTACCAATGCTCTCGATGTCCTTGCGCGGATTCGTCTTTTTGAAACAGGAACAATCTTTGAAGATGAGTCCATCAACCTTCGAAAAATCCCCACCATTTTCCAGGGCGCGTGCAAGCTCACACATTGTCACCTCACCCTCACCGATCACACCAAAATCAACACACTCCAACGATTCCATGGCCGTTTCTGGGTCGGCAGAAATAATTCCACCGCCAACGACGGCCACGATATTCCTATTGACTCGTTTGGCTGATTCAATGACGTTTTTGACAAGATGATACTGAGGCGAAAGCCCCCCAGTCGCAACCACATGGACATTATTCTCTTCCATCGTGCTTTTCTTTTGATGATATCGAAAATATCGCCCTCCGATGATTCAAATTCAACGTAAGGACATTGAATCCTGCTTTTTTCATGCTCGAAGAGACATAGGCAATACCAAGTGGGAAGACATACCCGTCACCAACGCTTTGCACCAGGCGCGGCATGACAAGAAGAAAATTGAGTTTGCGCACATTATTGCTCATAGCGAATCCTCCTTGTTTGCTAAATAATCTTACCGAACTCAGATACTAACAGCGAAAAATATCTTTTGCAGGATTAACGTATTTCCAATCCATAGTCTCTTAGTATAGAAATATTTATATTTTTATCGAACTTCTGTCGTATAATTCTTGCTACTTCATCGGAGTAACTAGCCGCCATAACAATAACAGCATCTACCGGGTCTGAGTCAAGTATATCAGGAGCAACTATAGGAATATGGGTAGCTGGTGTATATTTACCCTGTTTAAATGGTGCAGAGTCAACGACATACTTGATTTTGTCGGTTAAATTTATTAAAGAAATAACTGCAAGTGCCTGATGCCCGGCACCCCATATTGCTACCTTTTTATCCTTAAAACGACGAATATATTCTTCTATTTCATTTTTAAGTTGCGCCTGATGTTTATAAAAATTAGAAATGTCTATCTTCCCCCTTTTCTTTACAACAGCAGAAATTATGTATTCGTACCACACTTCATTACAGTCAATAATTTCAAAACCATTTAGCCTTAATGTTGTATTTAAAGTTTCCTTGGTAAAATAAAATAGATGGTCACCTATAAATTCAGAAAAAAGTTTGTTTCGCAAAATCATATCAAAATTTGGCACCTCGACAAGTCCTATAGCGTCATCTGTCAAATTGTTATATATTCCTCTAAGAGTTGAATTTGGGGCAGGTAGGTGTTCAAGAAAACTCAACATAAAAAAGGCATCAAATGGGGCATAGTTTAATCTATCAGCACTGCTTTGGATAAATCCTGTTGAAACCTTTAGACCATTTTTGACACACTGCATTACCGATTTTTCTGAATACTCCAATCCATAAGCCTCTATACCAAATTCCTGCATAATGGACAGGAACTCTCCACAGCCACAGCCAATCTCAATAACTTTCTTTCTTTTGAGGGAATATTTTTGTATGAAGCTACCGAATTGCTTTCTTCGAAATTCTTTCATTTCCTCTGAAAAAGCAGCGGCGCGTATAACCTCCTTATAATAAGGGACAGGGTCATTGCTTAGCTGTACCAATCCACAACCTGAACACTGCCAGACTTTTAGGTCAACTCCTTTATCGCTTTCGAGCGACTCTGCGTCTGGCAAAAATTGAGCAGATTTTGGCATATTCTCATATCGTAGCAATGGTTCTTCAAAAAATTCATGGTTGCAGACTCTGCATTTGTTTATTGGCATAAAATACTCCTATAGTTCACCTTTTTTCTGTCAGATAATTGTTCTCGGGATACGAGCATTTAATTTAGCGATTTCAGGCCTTCTTTCGAAAAGCTCCAATATATCTTTCATCGTAAATATTTTATCTGGTTCGTAAAGTTCGTTGTAAATCTCAGTTAATAGCCTATAGTCCTGTTCGTAGTCAAGGACCCATCGATGATGGTGTAGACCTTTGAAGAGTTCAAGACAACCTATCCGAAAAAGTTCGGGATGCCTTTGCATATATGGTGTGATATGTTCTCTATCAGATGGTCGTTCTGTGTTTTCCCAGGCCTTTTTGAGTGTAGGATAAGAAAAGACGGTTACATCTAGCCCAGTTGGGAATTCTCCCCCAAGATAACAAAAATCGTAATTTCCTCTAAAATAATATGTAATCACTGCATCAACTACATTAGGCTCTACAACAGGGCAATCGGCCATGATTCTAACAATATGCTGCAAATTATACTTCGTAGCTGCTCGAAAGAATCTATCCAAAGGGTCCTCTTCTCTGCCTCTGAATATTGTAACGTCGAGGTTTTCAAATAATCTCATAATGGCTTCATCTCTTTTATTGATAGTAGTTGCAATGATAATCTTTTTGATATTCATGCAATGCTTTATCCTTTCATAAACATGCACAATGACGGGTTTGCCAGCCAAAGGAAGCAGAACTTTACCAGGTAATCTGGTGGAACCAAGGCGAGCTTGAAGAATGGCTGTGACTCCTTTATCGCTTTCGAGCGACTCTGCGTCTGGCAAAAATTGAGCAGATTTTGGCATATTCTCGTAATTATAGCAATGGTTCGTTGAAGAATTCAGTGCCACATACTCTACACTTGTTTATGGGCATAATATCATTTTCACTTTGATAAGACATAAATCAATATTTTTATCGCAGATAAAATCTGCTCCTACAAGGGCGAACACAGAGGTTCGCCTCTACATTTATGACATTTCAAGACGAAAATGATATAAAATACTCCTTTATTCATCATCAATAATCGGAATCAGCATATTCTCTTTGAATTCTTTCCGGTCCAGAAACGGCGCCATGTCCTCTAACGGCCTGGAAACAAAGCTGCCGTCCTTTTTCTGGTATGAAGATACTTTCGGCGCAGTAACATGTTCATAAGATAATACTACTTCACAAATTACTGGGCCCTCCATATATAATACTTGTCGGACTTTCTCTCTAATATCCTTATGAGAATTCAATTGTATAGAAGGGATTCCAAAACTATCTGCAATTTTCCTTACATTGGGCAATGTTAAACCACTTGCAGGGTCACTAGCCACAAGACGACCTTTAAAGTAATTATTTTGAGTTGCACGTATGGAGGCATAACCTTGATTATTTAAGACAAAAAATTTTATCGGTAGGTTTAATCTCTTTACAGTTTCCAATTCCTGCATATTCAAACAAAATCCACCGTCACCCTCAATGCATACGGTTCTTTTCCTACCACTTGCAATACACCCACCAATACTTGCAGGTATCCCAAATCCCATTGGACCAAGTCCTTCACTGTTAAATATCCGCATCCCTTCTTTTACTCTGAATGCCTGCATAGTTACTTCGCTACATGCCCCTGAACTTCCGGGTATTAACAAATCATTTTCAGACATTTCATCAGATAAAACATCAACCAGTACATAGTTATTTACATGCCCTTCTTGTTTCCAATATTCAGGCAACACGACAGGATACTTTGCCTGCCACTCTTTACATTTTTTTAACCAGTTAGTTCTATCAATGAGTTCTATTTTATCCCTCTGTTTGATAAATTCTTGAATAAACGCTTTCGCATCACTGCAAATAGGTACATCAATAGGCATATCCATTTTATTGATTTCATTTGAATCAATGTCGACCATCACTTTTTTTGCACCCCGTGCAAAATTCCTATGATTATATCCTGTTTGCCCAAAGTCAAGACGTGCCCCAATGATTAAGATGAAATCTGAATTTTGTTGACTAAAATTGGCGCCCCGTTGACCAACAGCACCGGGCCGCCCTGCAAAAAGCTTATGTGTCTCTGGAATAAAATCAATTGCTTTCCAGGTTGTCAGAACAGGCACCTGCAAAATCTCTATAAGCTTCAAGAAATCTTCTATACCATCAGCAAGTCTTACACCGTTCCCAACCAGCATTACTGGCCTCTCAGATTGATTTAATAACTGGATTGTTTTACTTACTTGCTGTCTGAGTAAATCTAAATTTGTTGGTTGCTCTATTTCGTCTGGTTTAAATCCAACTAACTTTTTTTCGTCAATCATCATTGCTTGAACATCCAGTGGAATATCAATCCATACAGGGCCGGGTCTTCTATTTTTTGCAAGATAAGTCGCTTTCTCTAAATGGTATCGGATAGTTGACGGCTCTTTCACAGTAACAGCATATTTTGTAATTGGAGATACAAGTCTTACAATATCAATTTCCTGAAATCCCATTTGTCTAACACCTCTATCTCCAACCATATCAGACCGCTTTACTTGTCCAGAGATGAATATACATGAAGTTGAGTCAAGCCAGGCAGCTGCAACACCTGTGATTGTATTCGTGCCTCCAGGACCGCTGGTAACAAGAGCAACCCCAAAATTATTCGTGTATTGTCCATATGCGTCTGCAGCAATAGCACAGGCCTGTTCATGAAGATTACATATATAATCCAAATTTGGATTTCTCCCCAACGAATCTACAAGATGCATACAAGCGCCACCCGGAAGCATAAAAACATGTTTTACACCAATACTCTCAATAAAATTGAAAACGAAATCTGAAAGCTTGATTAATTTTTTATTCACTATGTAATTTCTGTTAACAAATCTAAAATCTCAGGTAGAGTCAATTCACCATTATTCCATGGTTGAGAAACCAAATATGATTGTATTCCTAATTTCCTTGCACCTTCAACATCTTTGGTTTCGTCATCAATAAAAAAATCCACTTTACCAAACCAATCTAAATATTCTACTTTACTTTTATCATAGATTGGCATGTATGTATTTGGACGACTGGATGGTATGAAACTAATTGTCCTTATCCATTTTCCAAAATGCCACAAAACCCATTCCACTGCTGCAGCAACCGTATGTTTTGGCCTTGTAGTCAATGCTATATGTCTAAAGTCCTCACCGTATTTTTTAAACCACCTTACTACATTTTCATCTGGTTTCATGGCCTTTGCTTTATTCGAGTTTCTGTAAGCATCTAATAGTTTAAAATAATCCTCTTTTCCCAATCCCAACAGGTCATTTGGTGGATTAATTGTTAGATTTTGATAACTCAAGTGGCAATCCGGATTCGAGGGCAGCCAGCTATTTTCTAACCAGGACCTCGTTAAGTCATTTAACACATCATCAATATCCCATACAATCGTTTTCATTGCCCATTTAGTAATTTAAACTATTCCATCCAATAGGTTAGATAGGTTTTACGATTCTTATTCTTTAATATCGTTTTATCAGTATAATAAGAATCCTCATTATAATGCGTAGATGAGATTTCTTCAATTATGGCACCTGTTTTTGTTGCGAAACTATGTCTTACACCACGTTTTATTGTTATAACATCCCCTGAACTGTATTTTTGTTCTTTTCCATCAAGACTCAACAAAATATCACCATAAAGGATGACAAAGGTTTCTTCTTTCTCTTTATGATATTGCTCAGGATGTTTTTGGTTAGGTAAAACGATAATTAATTTTTTACAATATTCACGATTAACCACTGTAATCATAGTAACTCCATATTCATCAAAACGGTCAACTCCATAATGATGGGAAATCTCCAAACTTGCTTTACCAGGGACAATCACTTTTCCTTTCTTTAATAATTTTTTTACCTTTTGCACAATTGAATAAATTTTTTCCCTTGTTTCTGTCACTTTAACATTTTCAAACATTATCGGCTCATTGATATTGAAATCCTTCTCCGCATTATATTCAGTGTACTTGGACATATCATTGGCAACCAGTTGATTATCCTGATTAGGGAATGCAAAAAATGTATTTGATAAATCTATCCTTTCTCCTTTTAAAATCCTCTTACTTGCAAAAACGCCACGTCTAAATTGTCTAAGGTCAGCCAGTTCCTTTTTAGTAAACTTTGCCCTTTCACCACAAATACCACACATTTGAAAAGCTAAATTGGCTGACTTCAACCATTGTGCAATTTGCTCTGGAGTCGCTGAATAAGCATTTTTTGGAAACTCATCTGTCTCAACGGCGACATGCTTCTCAAATATACTCGCACCTTTGGCTATAGCAATTTTTATGGCATCCATATTGTTAGGATCTTCATGAGTTGAAAACCCAACCGTTATATCAGGATATCGTTTTATAAATAAATCAATTTGATTTAATTGTAAATTTTCTGCCTTCGTGGGATACTCTCCAACACAATGCATAATTGCCAGTTGTTTTTCTCTATGCTGGAAAAAACTAACTACTTTATCAATTTCATCCAAAGATGAACCAGCTGTTGAAGCAATAATCGGTTTGTCCGATTTAGCAATTCTCTCCAATAAAGGCCAATCAGTAAAGGAACAGCTGCCAATTTTAATAATATCAAAACCATGTTTTTCTATCAAATCAACTGAATTCTTATCAAAAGGTGTGCAAATTGAGACAAAACCAAGATTAGTAATTTCATTTTTTAACCTCTTAAATTGATTTTCAGTAAGTCGTGTTTCTTGAAAACGTTTGATATACTTTATATCGGTTCTGTTCTTAAAATCTGGATGGATAAATGTATCTAAATGCCGATACTGAAGTTTAAATCCAAAATTGAAGTCAAAATTCTTACTGACCTTATGTATCTCTCTAATAATCCTTAAGCCATGTTCAACACTTCCCATATGGTTATTAGCCATCTCAAAAATAAACAAGTTATGAAAAATATTATCCCTTACTTTCATTTGTGATCTCCTTTATATTCGTATAATTATATGCTTCATTGCTTCAGCATTTCTCCATATCTGAAATGTAATCATTTATTTGGGCAACACAAATATCATATAAATCATCTTTGTCACTCTTTTTATACCACTCAACTGTCTTTTCAATACATTTTTCAATACTCCATATAGGACTCCAATTTAGATAGGTTCGTGCTTTGTTTATATCTAAAGTTAAAGTTTTTATCTCATGGGGAGATTCGTCTGGAGCAGTCCTCCAACTCCCTTGACCGTATTTTTTTATAAATAGTTCCACTAATTTTCTTACTGTAATTATTGAATCGCTATTTGGGCCAAAATTCCATGCCCCACAATATTTTTTTGGCTTTTCATACATTTTTGAACCCAAAAGTAAATAGCCCCATAATGGCTCCAGCACATGTTGCCATGGCCGGATAGCATCAGGGTTTCTTACCTCAATTGGTTCCCCTTTTTTAAATGCCCTTACACAATCAGGGATGATTCTATGTTTTCGCCAGTCGCCACCACCAATCACATTGCCTGACCTTACGGAAGATAAACTTTTTGCGTGCTTTTCAAATTCTTGAGGATTAAAAAATGAATTCCTGTAAGCAGCAGTCACAAGTTCAGAACATCCCTTACTGGAACTATAAGGGTCATATCCTCCCATTGGATCATTTTCACGGTATCCCCAGACCCACCCCTTGTTATCATAACATTTGTCACTGGTCACATTTATGATAACTTTCACTGAATTAGTCTGGTGAGCTGCCTCAAAGATATTGACTGTTCCTAATATATTAGTCTCATATGTTTCTCTGGGATTTTTATAAGATTCTATAACTAAGGATTGAGCAGCAAGATGAAAAACGAACTCTGGTTTATATTTATCAAAGACAGCTTTTAGTTTTTTGTAATCTCTCACATCTCCAATAATATGGGTAATCTTCTCTTTTAGATTAGTAACAACAAAATTATCATCCTTTGTATAAGGCTCCAATGCATATCCTATAACATTTGCACCAAGCTCCTTCAACCAAATGGAAAGCCAAGACCCCTTAAAGCCAGTGTGCCCTGTTACTAAAACAACTTTATTTTTGTAAGAATTGTTGAACATTGGTGTAATCCGTGGCCTCCTCAATCGCTAGGTTGCCATGGTATCTTACCACTTTCCCAAATTTCGTTCAATAATAAATAATCACGATATGTATCCATACATTGCCAGAAGCCATCATGGTGGTAAACTTTTAATTGCTTCTCTCTCGCTAATCGCTCAAGAGGTTCTTTCTCAAAAACACAATTATCATCTGATGTTAGATATTTAAAGAGTTCTTTACGAAATACCATAAACCCACCATTTATATCACCCTCTAAACCATGGACTTTTGGCTTCTCCCTAAATTCTATAACATCATTGCCCTTTGTAATTAATTCTCCCCAACGAGTAGGTGGATTTATACCAATAAGGGTTCCAATAGCTCCATGACTCATATGGAACTTGACTAATTTATTCAAATTTACATCTCCTAATCCATCTCCATAAGTAACCATAAAGTTATCTTCTGAAATATACTTTTCGCACCTCTTAATTCTTGCGCCAGTCATAGCTTTGTCACCAGTTTCAACTAAAGTAACTTTCCATCCAACCTCTGGATGAGTTCTGTGGATTTTGATATTCTTATGACTACTCAAAGTCACTGTAAAATCTGAATTATAAAACTCATAATTAAGAAAATAATTTCTAATAACATCGCCTTTAAAACCCAGTGCTAAAACAAACTCCTTGAATCCATAATGAGCGTATATATTCATAATATGCCATAAAATTGGCTTCCCTCCAATCTCAACCATTGGCTTGGGCCGATATTCGGTCTCCTCTTTCAGTCTCATCCCAATTCCACCACAAAGGATTATTGTTTTCAATTTTCCTCCTTTTTATTTATAATTATAAAAAATAATAAAAGTTTGTCAAGTTTTTATTTATCAAAAGCTCTAAAAAGGTCATAGTTTTAAAACTTTGAGTAAGTTAAGGAGTCTAATCCTTAATGATAATCTCTCTTTTACACTTTATTCCGTGGCCTTCAATCTTAAATGCATCTACAGTAGAGCTCTCAAAGCGTGCAGGTGATATCGCCCTTTAGGTAGTATCACGGCTTCTTCTTTATGGTCCACATAAGATTAGCACTTAATAACCCTTTCAATATAAGAAACTTATAAACTCTCGAATCTCATTAGGAGTAAATATCACTATAGTGCCCACTTCATTGGACACGCGTATCATCTCTTTAACTAAATTTTCTTTCTGCTTATCAGTGATATGTTCAATAAAATCTGCAGCTACTATTTTATCAAAGAGATTCTCTTTGAGAGGTAAAGTTGTTGTTGCATCAGCTAATATAAATCTTACCTTATCTTCCATGTTATAATATTTACATAAATACTTAGCTACTTCAATTGATTTCATTGAATAATCGATACCTAATGCTTGAGCACCAAGTCTTGCCGAGTGATAAGTAAATGTTCCAATACCTCAGCCTACATCTAATATTTTCTCATCCGATTTAGGATTCAAGGCATTCAAGATGATCTCTATTCTTCGCCATAGGGGGAAAAGCCTTGTGGCTGGCAATAATCACCTATTTGAAATTGAAATGATTGAAGTGGTATCCGTTCGTCGTAATCACAAGCAGTAATATTTTCACCTTTCGGGCTCATTTCCTGCCTTAAAAGTTTTACGAATTTTTTTATCATTATCAAAACCTCTCAAAGCTCGTTCCATTCACTTTTTCCAACTCTCTTACATCAACCTCAATTCTCATAATAATCTTCGAAAATTGGAAAAATCTAATCCCTTTTTATACTCAGCCGTTTTTAGTTTTACCAATCTCATCTTTTATTCGTTGCTCCTCTGTAGCTAATGTGCCATTTGAGGATGATTTTCTCTGTCTGTCCCAGAGAATAGCAAGAGGTGCGTAGTAACTTATAGCAGAATTCACGCACACAAGGAATCCAACAATCCCGTCCAGAAAACCTCTTTTTATAATATACTTATGAAGAAAAGCTAAAAATGGTTTAAGACAAAGGTACCATACCCAATTATAATGTGTAACCTTCACTCCCTTTGTTTGATACTCTTCAGCAGTGAGAGACGAATATCTAACCATTTTTGTGAAATAAGATGCAAAACTATCACCTCCATAGTGAATAAAATGATTCTTTAATACTCCAACCTTGCCATGGGGCCGGAAAACATCAAGCACTTTTAAAGATAAATCATAATGTCCCTTCTCTTTGTTAAAGAGTCTTAAATAGCGAGGGTCGTACCATGTACAATGCCTAATTTCACGCCCTAAAAATATAGTTAATCCTCTCATCAAATAGGCATCATATTTAGGGCCTTGCTTTAACACATTTTTTATCTCATCACAAATCTCAGATGGGAAATACATATCCGAATCTACAGAAAGCACCCATTTATAAGATGTCTTTTTTAAAATGAAATCTCGCTCCAGAGGAAAGGTTTCAAATTCTTTTTGATATATCTTATCCGTGTACTTGCGGCAAATTTCTACAGTCTTATCAGTGCTGTAGCCGTCTAAGACTACAATTTCATCTGCCCATTTCAAGCTCTCTAAACATTTCTCTATATTTCTTTCTTCATCTTTAGTTATTATTGCTACAGATAATTTCTCCATATTTACCTCCTCACGCACTTCAAAATTAATATCTCACCCATCAACAGCTCTCTAGAACTTAATATCTTACGCATAAAGTTATCTTTTACCTTAACCAATGTTACTATCTTAGACAAAAGAGCTAAAAACCATAATAGTAAGCGTAGAGGTAATTTCCGAGTAGATATGACATTCCTATTAGTAGTTATACTTTCAATCTCAAATCCTGCTCTTTTCAGAGCAAAATATATTTCAGGGAATCCCATAGGGTTGATGTGTAAAGTATAAAGATGGTTTTCACGGCTAAAAAAACCACCAAAATAATCATAATATCCAATTAGTAAATAGCGTAATCTTGAAAAAATACTTAGTATATTAGGAGTAGTAATAATCAATTTTCCATTAGGTTCAATAATTCTACCATATTCTTAAAATAACTGATAAACGTTCATTAAATGTTCGATACCTTCTACACATACAATATATGTAAAAAAAGAATCTGGGTAAGGTAATCTTTCATTTAAATCAAGTTTTTGAAATTTTATATCTTTCGGTTCAAATACTTTCTCCTCTATATCTCCAGCCCAAACTTCAAATCCCATTTCTCTTAAATGAAAAGATAGCTTTCCCCTCCCTGCTGGAGCATCTAAAACTCGTCCTCCCCGCCTGCAAGATGTCGGGCAGGTCTTCTCTTGAGCTATCATTTTTAAAACTTTATGATGCAACCCCGGTGCTGTACCCATATCTTCAATCTTATCCATTGCCTCCATAATATACTCTATTTATGTGCCAATACTTCTCTATATAATTTTTCTATTTCTTTAATTTGCATCTCTACACTAAACTTTTCTATAACTTTTTCTCTTGCTTTTTTTCCAATTTTATTTCTTAGATTTTGGTTTTGTAATAACTCAATTATAGTTTTAGCAATACTTACAGCATCTGGCTCTAAAAGGAAGCCATCCACCTTATCTTCTATTATCTCCTTTGGGCCACCCATATTTGTAGCTATAACGGGTTTGGCACAAGCCATTGCTTCTATAATTGTCCTACCAAATGCCTCTGGCTCAATTGAGGTATTCACTATTACATTGCACAAATTCATAAGCTCTGGTATATCCTTTCTAAAACCTGTAAATATCATATCCTCTTTTAGCTCATGTATTTCTGTATACTCAAAAAGCTGCTTTTTATAACTTTCTTCCCCTTCCCCTACAACTAAAAATATTACATCTTTATGGAGGTTGTAAACAAGGGGTATCCCCTTGTTTAAACTACCTTTTACAATTCTTGCAGTATCTATAAAAAGCCTATGCCCCTTCCAGGGGTCAAGTCTTGAAAATATACCTACAACCTTCTTTGTCTTTTCAATATTAAATTCATTGTAAAGATACTCTATATCCAACCCTGATTTAAAAACCTCAGTATCTACTGCATTGTAAATTTGCCTAATTTTATCCACTTTTACATACGAAAATTTCTCCTTAACAGCTTCGGATATTGCAATAATTCTGGTTGAAAGCTTTGCAATCACTCTATCACGCCAGCCAGCAGATTCTACAGCCCTTACATGCCAAATAAAGGGGATGCATAAAAGTTTAGAAACTAATGCTGTATAAAAAGCATATCTTGTAGTCGCTGAATTGCAATGTATAATTTCAGGATTAAGCTTTCTTATTTCAGATAATAATTTTAGGGGTCTAACAATTTTATAACAGATATTTTTATTAGTTAATTGTTTTGTAAACTCACACTTATTTGGAATAAATACAATTGGTCGAAAGTAGGGGCTTGATTTATCAAGCCCTTGCAATATTAGCAATAGACTCTGCTGCCCACCTCCTGGTGGCTCAATTGGCGTGTCAACATATAAGATTTTCTTTTTACCAGAAACTCTCATTTTTCAAGCATTTCTGATATATTTTATAATATGCTATTATTGTCCCTTTAAAGCCAGTACTCCTATAGCTGCTCCTGAAACTAGGCGAGCTTTAAAAAATATATTCTTAATGAACTCTTTTGTTTTATCAGGAATCCAGCTCAAAGCCCCATCTAAATCAAATGCTCGCGACGACACGTATATCTTCATTTTTACTATCTTTAGACTACAAATTTGACACAGCTTTTTTACTTTCTCTTCGTCAAATGATTGAATATGCCCATCCTTATAGAACATTTTGAGACAGTGAGGGCATAGAGTTTGTTGCAAGGTCTCTTTGTAAGGAGTTGCGAATAATACATATCTACTTGAAACCCTTCGTAGTTCATACAATGCCTTTAAAGGAACGTCCAAATGTTCCAATACCTCAACAGCACTTACTATATCAAAGAAGTTTGACTTGAATGGCAAGTTAGTTATTTCAGCTACGACAAACTTACACCCCTTGAACTTTTTCTTTGCAAAATGTAGCCGATTCAAGGATAAATCCTCACCTACAACAGTCTTTGCAATACCTTTCTGTAAAAAAGTATTACATAAATAGCCATCACCACACCCTACATCTAATATGCTTCCTATCTTCTTCCTCGGCAATAAAGAAAATACAAGCTGTACACGCTTTTCCTCTGAAGGGTCTTCCTGAGGAATGAACCGTTTAAATTCACTCTCTTTATCATAGAAATTTTTCCAGTTTATTTTATCTTTCAAGCAGATGCTTACCATTATAGTTTGGAATAACTATACTTATACCTCTCACTACTCCTTCTTTGAATAAATAGTTATTATATCGCCACTTCTAAAATAAGAAGAGAAAATATTATACAAAACCAATTAAAAAGACTACGCACAATTCCCCTGTACCATCTTTTCCCAAGAATTCTGATATCTTCTACCTCTCTATTTTGGTTAAATTTATCAAGCCCTAATATTCGGAGAAGACTTATTTTAAAACTTGCAAAGTTTGAATAAAAATTATCTCTGTACGATTTTTTAATGACTTTAAAGCCAGCTTTTCTAAGCATCTCTGAGAGAGTAGACTCAGTAAATTGATAAAGATGGCGTAGAGCATCAAGTGCATACCACTCTTCTTTCCATATTCTTCTCCCAAGAGTGCTAAAGTTTGGTATCTCAATCACTAAAAGCCCATTGCTCTCCATACTCTTATTTACTTTATACTACAGCAACTTTTGCGGGTCATAAATGTGCTCTAAAACATGCCATAGTATCACTACATTAAAGAACTTGGACTCCAATTTTATCTCTTCTATATCACCGTGTATCACATTCTTAAGTCCCAGTGTTTTAGCATAGTTGCAAGCATATTCTGACATTTCAACTCCATAAGGCTCAAATCCTGCCTCCATCATTTTTAACAAAAACTCACCTCGCTGTGAACCAATGTCAAGAATTTTGCCACATTTTATATATTTTTTTGTCATTTTTACTCTCTTAGGTTTTAGGAAGGGATAAGGTTCATTTAACTTTTTCTTTCCTTTGCCATAATATTCATCTGGATAATATTTTAGAATTTCATCTTTTTCTGGTCTTGGATTTAGAAACACGAGCCCACATTTTTTATATCTCACAATATTAAACTCCTCATTAGTAGGGAAAACCCAATCCTTGCCATAGAAAAGGAGCTCTGTATCTTTACCTTCACAAAGATTACAGTTTACTTCTTCCATTTCTATCTTTTAAAGATTTCTTTTTTCAAGAATAATAAATCAGATTTTGACACTACTCCAATTATTTTTATTGGCTCTATCCCAATCCTTTTTTTAATGAAATAAAAAAGTAATATAAGGCCTGCAATCTCTGTAATTATTGTAGCACTTGCTGCTCCTTCCATACCAAATTTAGGGATGAGAAAATAGTTAAGTATTATATTAACTGCAATATTCCCTCCAGCAATCCACATTGGTATACGCTGAAGGGCTGCACTCTGAAGTACACTCCTTGAAAGTGTTGAGAGAAATATAAAAGGCAGTGTCCAGATGACTATTTGGAGTACTCTAATAGAAGATAAATATTCTTTCCCATATAGTATTGGTATTATTTTATAAGCAAAAATAGTAATAATTATGGAAAGTAGGATTGCAATTGTAACAAGAATTTTTGCCACTTTCTCAAAATAAAGGCAAAACTCCTCTCTTTCATTTAAAAAGGTCCTTGAGAATACTGGATATATTGAACTTATGAAAGAACCCGGAATTGGCAAAAATACAAAGATAAACATTGTAGCAACTGAATAAAGACCTACAAAACTCGCTCCCTTCATACTTTGGAGCATCACGATATCAATGTAAAGATACAGCGTTACAAAAAGAAAATCAACCATAAATGGCCAGCTCTCTTTTAGTAGAAATTTACTTAATTGAAGGGTAAACTTTATCCTATTTTTTATAAATATTTTATTACAGATTAATATGTTTATCCCTAATATAAATAGAGCTGTAATTGGTCTAACAGTAGAAATACCAATGAGCCTATAGCCTATAAAGAGAAATGAAAGAATGAGTGCAAAACTCAAAATCCTTTCTATAGCTTGAACGATTGCTGTAATATCGAGCCTCTCAAAAGCTGGATATATACAACCATAAGAAGAACTGACATTTTCTATTATCATAGCCAGTCCAAAGAGGTAAATGATTATCTTCGTATCCACTGGTAATGAAATAAAAGAAGTAATGGCAAAAGCAACCCCAAACATAACGACAGAAGCCACTACCCTCAATAAAAGAGTAGTTCCAACATATACTTCTCTATCTTCCTTCTTCTTTGCCACTTCTCTTATCATAAGCAGACTCAACCCTAAACCAGCAACCGGGCTAAAGAAGCCAATAAATGCGAGACCAAAATTGTATTTACCATAATCTGTGGCTCCAAGATATCTTGCCACAAATATACCAAGCACAAAAGATAAGGCTTTAATTACAGCCTGTGAACTAAGCAGAGAGAGTGTATTTCTAATAAACCTCGTTTCTGTATCCATTATAATACAAAATTAAAATGTAAAAATCAAATATCAAAATTATCCCAATGGAATCGAGACAAAATTATTCCCTCTGCTCATGGGATTGCACACTTCATTTTTGGATAGCTAAACTCTTAACACTAAACTACCTTTTGAGATAATGCACCGCCCCTTTGCTTGTAACCTTACATTAACCTTGTCTATTCTCTTTCTAAGAATTTTACTAAATGCTTCGCAAATTCCCTGATGATTTTAGGGTCATTTTTAAGGTGGTTGAAGACTTTTTGTAAATCAATCTGAAAATATTCATGCACAAGTATGTTACGAAATCCTACCAAATCTTTCATCTTATCGGATAACTTGTTGGTAATAATCTTATTCTAAGCAAGTGTATCAAATAGCCCTACATATTCATCAGGGTGCCCGAAATTCTTCAGTGTAATAAGCCTCATAGTAGCATCCATACACGCCTGTATCCCCTGTTGCAATTGTCTTTCAACAATAGATTGGATTTCCCAACTATTTTTGTATTTCTTAAAGATAATAGATTGATACCCATTTAAGCGGGTACAAGTTTGCTCCATTATGTCAAGAGAGGTCTTTAATTTTTCATTTTGAATATCCAAAAGTCCCCTCTTTTATTCTCTTCACCATCTCTTTCCAAAAGTATTCTCGCATAGGCTTTGTGTCAAAATATTTAAGTTCTGCTTTAAATTCAAAATCAAGTCTTCTTTCTCTATCTCTTTCAAATATAACATTTCTACATTTTATAACTTCTTATAACTTCGTGAACAAAAACTGGTGGTGCATCATTAAGAATAGAGAGGTCAATCTTGCCAAATGATTTGCCTACAAATTCATTAAGTTCTATTTCCATCTTTATTTTTGCCTCCAATGTATCAGAATAAGGATTTTTATCATCAAGTAAAATTCCAACATCTACATCTGGGATGCGTTTTGCCCCATATGAACTACCTGCTAATGAGCCAAAAGATAGACTGCAATAACCCATTTCTTATTCTCTACATGCTCTCGAATTTTGTCTTTAATTGTATTCAGATTTTTAAATCTACCCATTTTTAAACGCATATGAAAATAATATACTTTTAAAATCCAAATAGTCAAGTCTTTTTCTACTCCACTCAAGTAATATAAAACTGTAAATTAAAGTTAAAACCTTCGCCTACAGTTACACCATAGTCCTATGTAGCCGAGCCCTTTAGGACTCGCATCTACAACTTGTAACTCTTTTTATTGGGAAACCAATGTAGATTCTTCAGATTCAAGTGTTGGCATCACCATTATCATTGCTGCCAAAAACCAGAAAGGCTCCATTATTCTTATTATCATAAAAGAGTTAGCAGTTATTGCATGTACAACTACACCTGAAAATGCACCAAGCCCACCAAGAGCTACACCTTTATATAGACCCGGTGGTGTCTTATTATATACAACACGAAAATTATTAAAAATGGATACAAGTAGAAAAATGAAAGCTAAAAAACCAACTGCACCAAGTTCAATAAAATTCCTTACCCATTGCCCATCAAGAAACCCGTAACCAACTAACCCTGTCCCAAATATAGGATGTTTGACATATATCGTCCGGATAGCTTCACGCCAGCTTGATAGCCGAGCACCTGCAGAACTCTCTACTGCCACACCAAAGATACGCTCAGCTTGTCTTCTTTCTGGCTCAGGTACATTAAAAGTATATTTTATTCTACCAATTACAACAACGGGTCTTATTAAAAAGAAAACCAATACTAACGCAAGGACTCCAATTATAAGTCCTTTCTTCTCACTAAAGAAGAGTATGGTCAGATACACAAATGGAAATGCCATATAAGAGGCTCTGGATTGAGTGTAAGCTAAACAGAGAGAAGAGATAGCTAATAATACAAATAGAGAGACCTTTGTTCTAATAGAAGGCTGATGTAACAAAATACCTGTTGCAAGTGCCATCATTATCAGAAGGTAGCCACCAAGAGTATTTGGCTCACCTGCCCCCTCAAATGGGGCTGTTATTCTTTCCATTTTCCCTATTAGGGAAGCAGCATATATGCAAGTTATACCACAAGTTATGAGCAAAAATACAAGGTAAAGTTTTATATGCTTCTCATTTCGTATAAGGTTAACTGCCATAAAATATACAAGAAAATACTCAAGATATTTCATAATATAGAATGAGCCAGATACTAATCTCACATTACCTCTTAACATGCCAAGAGTCGTAAATAACACACAGCAACCTGCATATATTGCAATTGGTTTGTTTAATGGAGTATGCCTAAAAATACCTAATTCCTTATGAACTGCTATACGAGCAAGCCAGGAGAAAAAGATTATCCCCACTATTACATCATCTACTCGAATAGATAACTCCCTTTCAGGAAGCTTAGCTAAAGTCAATTCAGGTGAAAGTAGCATTGAAAGAATTAAGACAACAAGACCTGCATTTGGGTTTATAAAAGTGATAAATGCTACAGCTATCCCTAAGAAGACCACTGCTATAGGTATCTTTGCTGGTAAGAGTGGTATAATTCTACCCATAAATACTGTTAAAAGAATTACTACAAAAAGCAGTATTACAGTATTCCTATCTATCCTCATAATAAATAAAAATGTAAAATGAAAAATTCAAAAATACAGTCCAAAATTCAAAATTATCTTTTACCTTTCAAAGTCGATATACTTGCCCCAAGAATATTAGAAAGCTCCTTTGCTTCTTCCAATAATGGGGCCACCGATTCTGCACTTGTTTTTCCAGAATCTATTAAAAGACTAAGCCAAAATTTACTCTCATTAGCTGACTTTAATGAGTAATTTAAGAAATTAGCAAAATCTTTTTTAGAACTTGAAGCCTAAGTCTCTATAATATTTGCCCCAATACTTGTCGCGCTTCTAAGCAATTGCTTCCCAATCATCTCACAAGGATAGCTGTTCTTGGGTAATTTTTCAATAAATTGAATAATGCCCAAGGCATACCGATAAGTACGGTCTTTTATATCAATTTTTAATTTTGACTTGTGATTTTGCATTTTACTTTTTTAATTTTTAACTTCCAAAGATTTAAACTTTGGTTCGTTTTTTAAAAAATTTACGCACTCTCGGCTTCTCTTCAGTATATTTATACCTGTAATACTTACTATAATAGTAGCCAGTATCAGGCTCCAACTCATATGCCTTAATATTATTCAAAACTATTCCTATTATATCTGTTTTAGTATGCTCTAACGCTATTTTAGCCCTGTATAGTGCTCTCCTTGCTACCTTACCTGCTTGATGTACTAAAATAGCACTCTCTATCTTTGAGCCTAAAACAGCTGCATCAGGTAATGGAAGAATGGGGGGACAGTCAAAAATGACTATATCAAATGCTTTCTTAACTTTATCTACAAAATCTGTAAAGGCACGTGAGTTTAATACACCGATTAGATTAGGAGGTAGGTAACCAGAGCTTATGAAAGTTAAATTCTCAATCCCAGGTGTCTTGGTCACACCCTCCATCCCCATTTTACCCAATACAAAATCAACTGCCCCCTTTTTAACATCCTCAAATTTTAACTTCCTTAATAGTAAATCTGTTAAACCTGGCTCTTTTGATACCCCAAACAATCTATGTAGTCTAGGCCGCCTGAGGTCAGATTCTACAAGTAGTGTCTTTTTACCAGCCTGTGCCATAGCAACAGCACAATTGATTGCACTTAGAGTCTTACCCTCCTCGTGGATAGTACTTGTAAATAAAATGGTATGTATATTTTTGTCCATAAGCGCAAAATCAATATTCGTCTGTAATATACGGTAACTCTCTGCCACAGACGATTTAGGTGAATAATGAGTAATTAACTGCTTTTCCAAAGCAAACTCCGTCTCACCTGTTGTTTTATCAAACTTAATTTGCGGAATTATCCCTAATACAGGTAACTTCAAATAATCCTCTACATCTTCTATCCTTCCAATAGAGGTATCAATATTTTCTGCCACAAATGCAAAGACAAACCCTATAAATAAGCCCATTAATGCACCAATCACAATATTTATCGTCTTACGTGGATTAATTGGTGATACCGGTACCACAGCCGGATTAATGATAGTTACAGGCTCAGTCTTTTCCGCCTCTGCTATAAGTGCTTCTCTATATTTTGTGTTGAGTAAAGAATACATATCTGCTGATAGTGTAACCTCACGAGCAAGACGCTCACGTTCTATTTCACTTGATTCCCAAATTTTAGCCTCTTGTTTTAAAGAGTCTACTTGTGCTTTCAACTGCTGTACCTTTGGATACCAATCTGTATAAGTTTGACGTAGTTGATAAAGGGTAAACTCAAGGTCTGCAACTTTATCTTTGCTACCAGGCAAATACACCTGACCCTCACTCATCCTGTTTTTAACAAATATTCTAAGAGCATCTTCAGCAGTCCTAAGCTTAGATCCAATAATATCAATTTGAGACTCAATGAATTCCCTTGCCTCCTTTACCTGCCGCCTCTTCTCTTCTGTCCGTTTACCCTTATACGCATAGGCTACAGCATTAACTATCTGTGTAGCTACTTCAGGGTCAGAGGATAAAGCTTTTATTTCAATAATATTAGTAGACTTAACCTGCTCCGCTGACACAGCACCTTGCAGACGAGCAACAGCATGCTCAACCTCTAAAGGAGTACTCTCAGCCTTGATAAGTCCTAACCGCCGCGCTGCCTCCTCCATCACGATATGGCTCTTAATCATTTGGACCTCTGAAGCCATCACATCAGCCGGATTATATGCAATCAGGGCAGTGAGTAGTTCCTGTGATGTAGCACTCTCTATCACTTTTACTCTTGTCACCGCTTCATATACAGGATTCTGTCTCCTGGTATAGACTGAACTAACTACAGTAACTACAACAAATGTCAATATAACAATCTTGAAGCGACGACGAAAAATTCGTAGATAATCGTAAAAATTAAAGCCACCCTTATCCATTATTCACCTCCTTAATTCATCTTTAATTAACTTCATAACCCAACTTCTACACTGGCTTCATAACCTTTACTTTTTTATCCATTGTTCTTCTTTATTTGATTTTTGCAATTTAATTTTCCATCTAACTTGACGATATTTTACCTTCCATTCTTTCTAATATTTTGCTATGTTCCAATACCATTTGGGCAATCTCTTTAACCATTTGGGCAATCTCTTTAACCATTTGGGCAATCTCTTTTTGACCAGTCAATATTTGCATCTGCATCTTACCATTACTTCTCCATATATAGGCAAGGATTATCCCTAAGAAGGCTACGCCTACCCCCATTAACCCTATTGCTATCCCCATACTACCTCCATTACAAACTCAATCACACTCCTATTCTTAACAAACACCAACTTTTTGCTTCTATCTTTTCTATCGTCTGTTTTCTGTATAATCTATAGTTTCATTTCCTATCTGCTTTTGAAGTGGAACTCAACAACTTTTTCAGGCTCATCAAAGCATACTCTAAACCTATCAAAAATATCAAGCCTACCGATAATGTTAAAACCAATCCCGAGATGCCTTGAAAATCCTATAGTGGCATCAAATTCTTGGTCTGCAATCCTGACAATAACTTTATGCAAATATACAATTATTTGCGAGCCATCACCAACAATGATATAAACCTTTCTTCCTTTTTGGAGTTCTAAATTTAAAACCTCCGTTATACTTGAATGAAATATTGAATAGCTCGCTCCAGAGTCCACATAAGCTTTAAGTTCTACCCACTCCTCTCCAGCTTTGAATTTGATAGGGACTATGGGGACCAACTTATCCCTGAATTGAATATACGGAAATTTTATCATACTAATAGTAGTAAAGTTACCAACTCTTCATCGGTAGGGAGATATGCTATAGAGACCTCTTTTTCAGGATATTTTTCTTTTGCTCGTTTGAAAACTTCCAGTTCGGAGTCCCCCATCGCTGCTATCTCATTATTTACCAGAGCTAAATATTTGCCAGGATATTTTTCCGATAATTCTTGTGAATGCTTTAGTAAAAATTCATGTGCTTCCATCCTTTTCACTTCCTTTTTACAAAATCAATGCCAAAATCTGAAACCCCGACAAGTCAGGGAATTCATTAACAAGAACAACTCTATCGGCTTCAATTCACCTGTCTTTGTATCTACTGTTGAAGCCATGCCTTCAAGGGCAAGAAGGCCTAACAGCTCAGTATCGTTTTTTTCGCCAAAGATTACATCAGAAACACCTTCACCTTTACCATTAATCATAAAACAAGCATCTCCCCAATCTCTTTCAATAATTTCGCCATTGGCAAGTCTAAGTTTCTTTTTGTGGATTGGTGATACCCCCAATCTTTTGAGTCTTTCTTTTTTTATAACAGAAAAAGCTGCCCCAGTATCAATTATCAAATCCAATTCTTCATATTTAGAGACATCAAGTGGATTAGCAATTTTGACTTTTGTCTTCAATTGTAAATTTGCTTTCATTCTCAAAATATTATATCAAAAATTATAAATTAAGTCAAGAGATTTCTCTATCTTGGCTAATATTTTGCTTTAGCTATCTTAAAGCACTGTTTTTTTCAATATTAACTGCCCAAACTATTTCAGTTTTTCCATGTAAAGTCCTCAGTTAACTCATTATCTTGACAGCCGCTGTAGTCATCGCTGGATTTTAGCAATGGAGTGAAAAACAGCCAGACTCTGATTAAGACGACATTTAAGATGAAATTCGAGTCTATTTCTTTGAGAAGGATACCGTAAAGCCAGGACTGCTGAAGGCGGAAAGAAGCTCTGCCAGACGAATCTTATTTTCTGTAAATTACCTTGACACATAGCTAAATGTAGGAAATAAGAAAGCCCAGTAAAATTGCCCCTTCCTGTCATTCTGAGCCCTTCGCTCTCTGTCATTCTGAACGAAGTGAAGAATCCCCTTCTGCTCAGGGTAAACTCCGCGAAGAATCTCCTCTCCCAATAGCTAAGCTTTTTTGGTCTTAACTCATCCAGCACATCGCCTGGAATGTTATCCAGTCCTATAAGTTTTGAAGTTAGATATAAAGAATAATAAAGTGGACGGTCAAGATTAAACCGGCGTGCTTCATTAATTAGAAGCTCCCAATTCAACTCTTTTTCATATGTCTTGATAGTTTTAGCAATATCATAAAGAAAAATCAATTTGTTAAATGAATGGGCTGGCTTTCCTGCATGCTCAGAGAGATGAATTAGTAAATGGTGGGGAGCAAGGCTTAGAGTACCAACTCCATAAACTTTGACACTAATAGCTTCATTCCAAATCTTTTCCATATCAATCTTGGATGCATACATAAAAGCAGGAAGAGTAGAGTTTACTAAATGCCAGTGAAAGTGGACTGAAACAGTGTCTTTATGATATTCTATACTATTAAAACAATCAACAGTAGAACGTTGGAGACAACTTCTGTAATCCTCGTTAGTTGAGTAGCCAAAAGCTCTCATCTTTTCATCTATTTGTGGTAACTTTTCTTTCTTCACAAGCAGGTCAACATCAGACATCGGTCTTAGGGCTAAATTTTTATACACAAGCTCAGCTAATGCTATACCCTTTAAAAGGATAACTTTGATGTTATTTTTATTGAGCATCTTTAAAACTTGCTCCAATTCCTTATACATTAGAATATTGCGTGTAAGGTTACCATAATATTCTTGCTCTAATTCTTTAAGTACTCTCTTAGGAATGTAGCTCCCATTAGTTTCTTTCAGATAGTGATAAAATATGCAAGAAATTCCATTAGCCTTTGCCTTATCAAGAACAATAGCCCAGTCCAAATCATCATCCAAAAATCTATTTATTTCAGTTTTTTCACCCAAATCAGCCCGAGTTACTGCCACTATTAACTTATTTTCTTTTGTAACCATTTAGCCACCTAAATTAAATTTTTCGTAATAGTTTAGTTTTTCTATCCCGATTTATCGGGACTCTAAAATATTAGTACACAGATAAAAAAGTTAAAAAAATCTTGTGTAAATCTCGTGCTAATCTGTGGTTACTTTTTTCATTTCTTAGCTTCTCTTTCAATCCCTGTTAATTTTATTTAATCAGTGTAAATCTGTATGCTATTTTTATACTTAATCTGTGCTAATCTGCGTATATCTGCGGTTTATTTTATATCTCTGTATTCTCTGTAGTTTATACATATTTTTACCTTATGCCAAACTCTACGCAAAAATAAAGGAAATTGAAATACCGCCTCTTGTCCTAAAGCTAAATAATATGATAGATAAGCAATTAAATAGCCAAGAATGCAGTTAAACTTAGTCTCAAGGTTAATTGACTTACCATTCCTCTCTATTGCTATTACTTTGCCATAGACATCCTCTGCATAAACTGGTGGGTCACCATACTGACTTGCATCACCTTTGGTGAGCAGATTTTCTTTTCCATTACGGTCTACTCTTTTCCTAATTACACGGTGTACAGTAAAATCACCTTTTAAGTCTCTATTATAGACGACAATATCTCCAACCTTTGTATCCTCAAATTTTATTGGCTTAACAGTAACAATATCACTTCTCCTTATAAAAGGATGCATACATCTCCCCTTGATATTCATCCGGACTGGCAGTCCCTTACTCAATTGCTCAACAAATATTTCCCTAATTTTACTAAGCCTGCCAGAACTTAAATCCAGACTATCCATCTTAATCGTTACCTTTTCTTTACTCGTTTTGTAATAGTTTAGTTTTTCTAAAATGTCATTGCGAGCCCTGAACTCGTTTCACTCCTCGCAATGACAACTCTTACCCTTTCTTTTAGAAATACTTACCTAGTTACCTCGCCTTTTGCTAATTCCATAAAATACAGAACACAGGCACTTTAATCTATAATTATCCTTTCCTCAAATGCAAAGTAAAATACAGAGTTTGCCTAAGTTGAAAGATGAGTATTTTCGGCAATAGATTAATTACTCTTTTAAATGCTTCTATTACATTATAAAATGTCCCATTGTGTAGAGTGAGAGTTAAAAGTCTTACAACGACTGCGAGTCTATCGGACCAACCTGTCTGAATAGCCCGGTTATACTCCTGAATAGCAAGAGTTTCATCTTCTATCTTTGAGTAAATGAAGCCAAGCCAGTAATGGGCTACCGAGTTGAGCGAATCTAACTCAACACATTTCTTAAACTCTTTTTTTGCTTCATCCCATTTACCTTGTCTTATATAAACATACCCAATACCATAATGAGCGCTAAAGTCATCTCCAGATAGTTTAATTGCCCTTTCATATTCAACTATTGCTTTATCCCACATTTTGTTTTTACTAAATATGCTTCCTAATCCACAATGAGCATTTGCATCCTCTGGGTCTAATTTTAGTATTTTATTATATTCATTTTTGGCTTGCCCCAATTTTCCATTCCGCTCATATAACCTTCCAAGATTGTTATATGCTGTTCTATAGGTAGGGTCAATCTTAATCGCTTTCTTATAAAAGAGTGAAGCCTTGTCAATTAACCCTTTTTCCAGATATAAGGAAGATAAGTTATAGCAACCTGAGGCATCGTCAGGTTTTAACTTAAGTAAGTTTTCATACTCATAAATAGCATCGTCGATTCTTCCCTCCAACCTATGAATGTCTGCTTGTTTTCTATGATGCGTTATCTTTCTAAAATCTCCTTCTAATTGTGTATTCTTAAGAATCTCCTTAAGTTCGTCTCCCAAATATTTATACCTGAGTGGTGTAAAACCGCCCTCTACAGAATAAGCAATAGTCACAAGATTCGTCCTTATCTCTTTTCTTTTAAGATATTCTACTAATTCTTCTGGGAAGAACCATGGTCTCCTCTCTTTAATAAGGTCGTTATTGGACAAAATTGATTCTAATACAAAGAAGTCAGTGTCTATATCAAGAAGCACTTCTTCTTGAATTCTGGGTAAATCGGGTAATCTACAGGCAGTGAATTTTTTGCCATAAATTCTGGTTGTAATGCAGTTATCCTTAATCTCTACGGGTTCTGACCCTTTAGGATTTTTTTTCATAAGACGCTTGATAATATTTTTAATCATTTTATTTTCTCTTTTTGTAATTTTTTGCTTTGAGTCACCCGGAATAACCCAATAAACCTCTCTTACAATTCCATCTCTTAACGCTGGATAAAGATAATTACCTATATTTACTAAGCTTTCTCTTTTCTTCCCAAACTGCTCCCATAAGATGCTCATTTCTAACATACGCTTAACTTCATTAACACTCTTTGCCTCTTCTAAAATCTGGTACGGGTCTTTTATATCTATCCATGCAAAATCTATATGGGCATCTATATGCAGTAATATCTTATCCCTTTTCCCCATTCTTTGCCAAGTAAAATAGGCTTCATTGTGGTCTTCCATCATGACGACATCCTTTATTGGCTCAACTCCTACTAATTTGCCTTGTGATTGACTAATTGGCATCTTTAATATCTTCAAGAAAACAGATATGCTCTCTTATCTTTTCTAAATCTCTAAGGAAAGTTATCCTTTCCTCAGTAGTTTCTAAATTTAGCTGTTTTATTATATGGAGAAGGGAAAGTAGCTTACTTCTGTTTTCGGAAATTTTTTGAACAAACGAACTCAACTGCTCGGTAGGCGGAGCCGGAACTTTTTTAGAAATTAAAGGAGTATCCAAGAAATGAGATAAGAAGTAAAAGAGCGGATAAAATGTTGAGTATAAATTCATGACAGTAACTATCTCTATTTTTACTGGGTGTACCTTTTTATAAACGAGTAGATAAATATATAGAGAAAGTAATCTTCTTGGTAAGCTGTTAAGTGATAGCTTATAATTAAAAGAAAAGTTATCAGTCTGTATATAAGGGGCAATCCGCAGATAAGGGGTTAAAGCCACAAGTAGGCGGGTTACCTTATTATCTTCATAGGTGGTCAAGCCATCTAAATTCAAGAATTCAGCCCATATTTTTAGCATCTCCGTAAGACTTTTTCTCTCTCTGTGTAGCATAGACTCTGAGATGTGTCTCTTAAACTCCTTTGAGCCAAACTTACTAAAACTTTTGGTACAAGCAATTTGGAAAGCAGAAAAATCAAGATAATTTTTGTCATCCATATACTTTTGAGATTGGTCACGAATAAAAGCTTCCAGGTGTATATATTCACTCCAAGTTTTATCCTCATCTTTATCAGTTTTTTTAAAGTAATTTTTCCTCAGCCATTCTTCAATCAAATTTTCTATCTTATCATATTGAAATTGAATCCCTCTTCTCCTCTTATTTGGATTTGCTATCTTTATATTTGAACATGAATTGAAGTCAAGGTGGATAATAATATGTTTATTATCAACAAAAGTAGGATACAAAGGGTCCTGTCGGCACATCATTGGCTTATTTTTCTCACCATATTTCTTCTGAATAAGACATAAGCCATCCTTATCAAGGAACCAACATCCGCCACGACCCCTTGAGTATACGACTTTCCCATTTTCTTGAGATGAAATAAAATATCTCAAATATGGGTATCTTTTTAATAAAAAGTTGCTGTTTTCAGCATCCATTCCAATATTACCTGGTCGCCTACAACATTTTCCCCTATTATTACACTTTGTACAATCGTAAGAGAAGATATTATTAATAAATGGAGAGTAAATTTTCATGTCTTTAATCATTTAACCATACATAGCTATCTTCTTTTTGGCTCTGAGCTTAGCTAACTCCTTAAAATATGGGACACAGGCACTTAAATCGCCCATCTCTGCCCACCCCTGCACAGGACACCAGCAACAATGACTCCAATATTTACAATCATTACACTTGTAATTCTTATTAGGCTTTGCTGATTTAACCCAATTTGTAAGTTCGTTCCATCCCTCTGCAAGACTACTCTTTCGTAGGTCATAACGAGGAAAATGGAAGTCTAAACAGAGGTTTAGCTCTCCATAGGGATTTATAGCCAAAGAGTTCCTGCCAGCGCTGCAATAAAAAAACTGGTCTTTACTAATGAAGGGCTTGCTCTCTTTTTGAACTCTCTCTTCTTCGGTATCCGCAGACGGGTAATTCTCCATCTCAAGGTCAACCCCTTCTTTTGGTGATAGACGATAAAGAAGCGGCCCGGGTGAACCATCAAAGTTGGGCATGATTATGTAGCTGTATCTAAAACGAATTCCCTGTGCTCCGGCGAGTTCTTTTACCCTGTCAAATTCCTTTAGGTTTGGGGTCATGACCACCATCTTCAAAATAATGGGGATATTCCTATTTTGAAGCAGTTTAATTCCTTGCAAACAGCGGTGGAAAGAACCAGGAACCCTGGTAATCTTTTCAAAGATTTCAGCGGTTACACCGTAAAATGATATTTCTACTTTGTTAATACCTATATCATGAAGATAATCCGCTACCTTGGGAGTAATGAGAGTTCCATTTGTGAGAATGGTGGTGTAAAAGCCTCTCTTCTTGGCATGTGCAAGGATTTCCAAGCAATCTTGCCTGGCAAAAAGCTCACCTCCGGTAAGAGTCAGCATAATGCATCCTGCCTCAACTAATTGGTCTAATATAGAGCAGACCTCTTCTGTGGTGAGCTCCTCCTTTCCTGGCTCAGGCACTATGTTGCAGTGGCAACACTTGAGATTACAATTATAGGTAAGCTCAAATTGTGCCTCAAATGGAATATTCTTCTCGTAGGTCCGGTTGTAAAAGTCTTTCCAGAATGTCTCTTCTCCGATGCTCTTAATATCCATATAAAATCCGACAACTCTTGTTGTCAAGCATAAAAAAACCGAATCTGCTTAAAAAGACCACGTACAGAAGGCATAACTGACTCTGGGAGTGTCATGCTGAACCTTGGCCTGTCGCCAGGACAGGCTCATTTCATTACTTCACACTGTCATGCTGAACTCGTTTCAACATCTCTAAAAGTGTTGGGATTCCGAAACAAGTTCGGAATGACAGGAACGGCAAAAGCAATCGTCCTGACCCTTTTTCAGCAGACTCACACCGGTGTCACATAACCAAAAGAACTGAACTGTGTTAGGAGCTAGCCCCTGAGTCTCCTGCCCTATTGGACTGCCTACATCCTGTTGCTGTGCAGCCTTGCGTGCCAGAAGTCCTTGTGCCTGAGCTCGTCGAGCATGTTCCCAGCACTGCTTGCTCATGGTTTAACTTCACCATAACCACAGCTGGCTCTGTATATTTTTTCTTCTCCATCTTTTTCACCTCCTTTTTATTTCACAAAAAACTTTATCATCAACAGGGATTTTAAGAGATGGAAAGAGATTTTTCTTTTTCATTTTTATCTCTTAAATTCTCTTTCAATCCCTGTCTCATTTCCTCTTTCTTATAAACTCAACCACAGTTTTATCCTTTACAAACCCTAATTTTTTACAGTTTATTTTACTAATTAAGTCTTCGCAAACCTCTAATATAAGGTCCATCCTTTCTCTATCCCAGAATGGTAGGAATAGTAAAGGTAGTAAATCACGCATAGTTCCGCGCCCCAATATTTTATTGACTGGTGCGTGTTCAATAAAGAATATCCTTTTGAGTGGTACACTCTCTGATAATGCAGCCGCAGCCATACCAGGCCACGGAGTCCCATAGAGCAAGAATTTGTCCTTATATTTTTTTATAATGATGTGCTCATCGCTAAGGATATTCACTCTTTCTTCATTCTTATAGAATTCAGCCATAGTACTCTTCCCGGTGCCTGTCCCACCGAGTAGGGCGATTCCCCTCCCTCTATCATTGATTCCTAACCCATGGACCATTATTCCCTGCTTTTTAGCTAATAGATTTACTATAATAAGCTCCACAAGAGGCTGCATAAGCAAAGGAAGTAACCAAATTGCAGCCGAAGGCTTCAGCTTTCGTAGCGCTCTACGAACCCTAAAGGGTTCGGCTACAGAACTTGGCAGATGTAATCTCTCTAACTCAGGCTCAATATACACATCCCCGGAGCTAAAATCAGGCTCCATAAGACAGACTTTGCTCTTCTTATTAGTCATAGTATCGTAGATTTCAATAATGTATCTTGACTCATCACAGTAAAGTTTCCAGTATCCCTCTCTTTCTCCATCAAATAGCATCTTATCTTTTGAGTATTCTGGGAGATGGTCACAGTGGATTCTAAGATTGACATCGGCTTTGTCACTGGAGATAAAGTCCTGATAATACGGATGGGGCCAATCAATTATCTGTGCCCTCTGCCACTTAATTGATATACCAACTCCACCAATCTTAAATTTAAGTTCCTCGCTCATCTTGGTTCTGTAATTTGAAACCACAAGATGTCACCCTGAGCAAAACGAAGGGTCTATGAGATTCTTCGGCTTCGCCTCAGAATGACATTTCTGATGAAATCTTGTGGTTTCATTTTAAATTCATCCTATTCTAGAAGATGACTATTCTGCGCTAATTTATGAGCCAGTTGGCAAAAGTAATCTATAGGTTTCTCATAATCACTATTTTCCAATTTTGCTAAAGCTGGACATTGAGAACAGAGATAAAATATCTTGCAATCCTTACACTTAGAATTAGTCTGATATTTTAATGACCGAATCTCAGGATAAAGGGTATAAAATCCATCCCTAAATGCACCTTTTTTTAAGTCAAAACTCGGTTTTCGCATAAAGGTGCAAAAAATTAGCTCCCCATAAGGACTAATATGGAAAGAATACGTTCCGGCTGCACAGCGGAATAAATTATCTGAAGGAATAAAATTTTCTTTTTTAAGATAGCTTTCCTGACATTCTCCATTATCTTGAAAAAATCTATCAAGACTGGCTATCTCTTCCAGCGAGAGCCTAAAAGAGCAAGGTTCTGGTGAGCTGTCTAATTTGGGATAAAGCATTGCATTTAACTTGAATTCTATCCCTAAACTTTCAATAAAGTCTCTTATTTTATCCAGCTCATGGTAGTTAAGACAGGTTGCCTTGGTCTTGATTTTAAGAGGCAGTTTCTTATCTAAAATCATTTTAATTGCTTCCATTGCCTTTCTGAACGAACCATGTACCCGGCTTATTTTTTCATAGGTATCTTGGGTTACACCATTTAAGGTAAGCTCAATAGAAAAAGGTGGTTCTTGGGCAAGATACTCTACAATTTCCGGCGTCATCAACGTGCCATTGGTTAATATTGAGATGAGAAACCCTTTTCTCTTGGCAAAGCGGTAAATCTCCAAGAAATCGCTTCTCATAAGTGGCTCTCCTCCAGTAAAAGAGAGCCATAGGCAACCTTGTTGGTGTATTTGGTCTAAAATATTGGTTATCTCTTGAAGACTAAGTTCTTCTTTGGTTGTATCCTCTGTAACATAGCAATGAACGCATTTTAAGTTACAGCGGAAAGTAAGTTCCATCTGACCTTTAATTGGTATGGACTTACTTCCCATTTTTTGGTGGAAGTCTAAGCTAAAATCGCGATACTCAACTTCGGTTATTTTAAGGTCGTCCATCTTAATCTACTAATATTGCTTTCATCTGGTTTCGTCTATGAGCCAATTCACAGAAGTAGTTTACCGGTATTTGGGGATCGCCATTTTCCAATTTAGCTCTAGCTGGACACTGAGCACATAGGTACCAAATCTGGCAATCTCTACACTTAGAATTAGTCTGATATTTTGCAGAACGAATTCTGGGAAATAGCTGATAAAATCCTTCTTTAAAGGGACCCTGACGCAAATTGAAACTGGGACTACGCAGTAGATGGCAAAGTTGCAATTCTCCATAAGGGCTGATATTAAATAAACTGACCCCACCTCCGCAACGAAACAGATTATCCGGTTCATAAAGCTCGTGGTCAGCCTGTAAACACTCCTTCCATTCCTGGCGCATATTATTATCGCTATATTCAATATCCATTATCTCTTTAGAAGATAGACGAAACTGGCATGGTTCCTTGGAGCCGTCTAACTTGGGGATAAGGATGGAATCATACCTATACTTTACCTTTCCCAATCCGTCTACCCATTCTTTTATCTTCAATATTTCTCCCCGATTAAGAGTCATACCATTAGATTTCAAGGTCAATGGAAGCTCTTTTTCCATGATAAGATTAATCCCTTGCATACAACTTTGAAATGAACCAGGGACCTGAGTTATAGACTCGTAAGTCTCTGCAGTTATGCCATTAAGAGTAATATCAATCATAAATGGTGGATATTCTGTTAAATAATCAGCAATCTCAGGTGTGATAAGAGTGCCGTTAGTAAATATGGTGATAAGAAAACCTTTATGCTTTGCATATGTATAGATATCTAAAAAGTCGCTTCGTATCAGGGGTTCACCGCCAGTAAGACAAAGCCATAGACAGCCCTCATTATGTAATTGGTCAAGAATGTTAGTAATCTCTTGAAAAGTGAGCTCCTCTTTGGTCTTGTCTTCTACAACATAACAATGGAGACACTTAAGGTTACAACGAAAGGTAAGTTCCCATTGCCCCTGAATGGGTACCCCTTTTACTTGCATCTTATAGTAAAAATCTTCGCTGAAATAATCCTCATACTCTATTTTATGTATCCTGGAGCATTCCATAATAAAAACAACAGATGAGAAGGTACTACTTCCTCTCGCCTACTTCTCTTATTATACCACCTATTTTTTCTAATTCTTTAAAAAATTCTATAAGGTCATTTTCAGCCTTCTCATGACTTACATCAAACTCATCACATATTATCTCTTTAATATCACGCACCTTTCTTTTACCATCAATAAGTTCCCAAATACGAGCTGAAACATCATCTCGCAAAAGATAGATAGCGTTGACATCAGCCAGTCTTCGCCTAATTGGAACTAAAATAACTTCGTCATCAATTACCCTTGTAGGAACATTAGGGTCTTTCTCAAAACATTTTTCTAAGTAATCCATTTAAATTTATACTCCGAATTTTCTTAGCTATTGCGTGATTCTATCATATTCTAAACTTCTAGGGAATACTCTCAAAATAATTACATTACTCTGTTCAATGCCATAAATAATCCGGTAATCACCACTTCTATATTTGTAAATCTTGCCCTTTAAATCCTTAGGCAAATATTTCATCTTATCTCAAATAGAGGGTTTATCTCTAATCTGTTTTATAGCTCCTTGAAACTGTTTCTTAAGCTTAGGATTCCTTCTTGTCAAACTTTTCATCTCTTTAGCTGCTCGTGGGGATATCAGGAGTTTAGTCACCAAAGACCTCACTAATGGATAAGCCTTTTCCAGACTTCACTGCTTTTAATCCCTCCCTCAGCGAATTAAGAAATTCAATGTCCTTAGCCAAAAGAGTATCCTCATAATCTATTTTATTCATCAACTTGATTAATCTTACCCAATCCTCATATCGAATAACGACCTCCTCTTTTTCACCTGATTCTGATAAAACTACTTTAGGCATTTTTATCGCCTCCTATAAAAATACTTCTTATTTATTACATTATCACACAATTTTATTCATTTGTCAAGTCAAAATACAAAAAATGTGGTTAAAAGGTAAAGATTAGATTTGATATTTAATATTTAATTTTTGGTTTGAATATGTGGGACTAATTGGACGATTTTCTACTTTCTATTCTTTCCAATATTTTACCATGCTCCAATACCATTTGGGTAGTCTCTTTGACTATTTGGGAAACTTCTTTAACTATCTGTGCAATTCCAATTTGTCCTTGCTCCATATGCTCTAAAGAAGGCATCATTTGCATCTGGAGTTTACCATTACTTCTCCATATATAGGCAAGAATTACACCTAAGAGAGTTATACCTAACCCCATCAATCCTGTTGCTATACTCGTACTACCTCCATCTCTTATTTTCTGCAGTATTGCCACTTACTGCATAATTTATGCCTTATTTTAGTCTCTCTAATGCTTGTTTGGATTTGGCGGTAAGGTCAGGAACATCGCCCCTTTCTATTACCATTTGATAGAACTTTTTTGCTTCCTCTTTTTCATTTAATGCTTCCTCGCATTTAGCTGATTTATATAATACAGGGGTTATAAATTTATTTTCAGAATAGAGATACTTTACCTTAAGATATGAGGTCAATGCTTCCTTATAATTTTTGAGTTTAAAGTAAACTTCACCAAGTTCATATCTTGCTTCAGGTAATAATTCAATAAATCCACTCTCAAGAACAAGATTGAATTCATCAATTGCTGATTCAAATTTTTCTTGAATTGAAAGTAATTTTCCAAATTCAAGCCTTGCTTGAGCTAATACTTTTGGGTCATTCTCAGTGGCTAAAAGATTTTCAAAAGGCGCTCCACTCAGTAAACAGAAGTGCATAGCCTCATCGTATTTCTTATTAATGTAGGCTACATTTGCAAATTGGTAATAAGTATCTTTATTTGGGTAATGCTCAACTAACAATTTAGAGACCTCGTAAGCTGCATCAGGACGCTTAAGTGCAAGAAAGCTGGCTACCATTCCTTTCCATGCCTCCATTTGGGTAGTAGCACATTTGCTTGCTACTTCATAATTGGAAAGAGCAGCCTCATAACTTTTGTTATGATAGGCAATTTCACCAAGAAGTAATGATACGCGAGAGTCTTTTTCTGGGTAGGTTATTAATAATTTTTCCGCTTCCTTATATTTCTCAAGCTTGTAAAGGGAGAGCGCCATCCAATAAAGGGGTTCTGGTTTTTGAGTCTCCTTGTAAAGTGATTCATACCTTGAGAGCGCTTCTTTGTATTCGCCATTTTCAAAGTAAGCATTGGCAGCTGTAAGTTTTGCAGTGTAAGTAGTTAACTGGCTAAACCACTTAATAGCCTCGTTGTAATGCTTTTGCTCATAGTATATTCTGCCTATTGATTCAATTGCAATATTTCTATATTCTGGGTAATTAAGTAGCTTTTCATATACGGTAAGGGCTTTTGGATAGTCTTTTAAGGCATAGTAAGTCTTGCCCAAACCAGCTATTCCAAGCACAGTCTCACATTTAGAATAGAATTGGATGGCTTCATTGAACTTTGATAAATTATAAAATGTTTCTCCTAATAAGAAATTGGATTGCTCCTCATATTTTCCGCTTATTTTCTTTAACCTTGTAATAGCTTCCTCATAATCACCCTTTTCATAAAACGCTTTTGCAATAAGGAATTCAGTTTGAGGTAGTAGATCTGGTTCAGTTACAGCTTTTAAGTAGGATATACTTTGTTCATAGTTTTTAAGTTCAAGTGAAGCAAACCCAACAGAATACAAGGCATACTCCTGATATTTACCCTGTTTTACGAGTTTATAGAATTCAATAGCTTTTGCATATTCTTTGAGTTTAAAGTAGCCTTCACCAAGCCAATAATAAGCTTCATCCGGTCTCTTATCCTTTATTTCTGTAAATATTGTAATCCCAGAATCTATGACTCCAATCTCATAATAAGAAAGTCCAATACGAAGAGAGGCATCGACTGAGAATTTTGGGTATAACCTCTTTATAAGCTTAAATTCTTCAATTGCATCTTTATATTGATAGGTTCGGTATAAACATTCTGCGGCAAAATATTTTGAATCCGGAACTAATTCAGACTCCTTGTAAGTTTGAGCAAAGTTTATAAACTCACGGCGTGCCAGTTTATACACGCCATCATTAAAGAGTCCCATAGCAAATTTGAATTCATCATCTATTTTAGAAATACCTACCTGAGCCTCAGGTATACCTACCACTCTCTCTTTAGCGGGTGCCTTCTTTTTTATTACCTGCTCTCGTTCTACAATAGACTCTTTTATTATTGCCTCTTGTGTAGAGACATCAAGAACCACAGTCTCTGGTGCTCTCAGAGGTTCAACTGACTCCAGGACTCTTGGGGGTTCAATCTCAACAACCTTGGTAGTTTCAACTAACTCCGGTACTCTCAGGGTCTCAATCTCAGCAACTTTAGTAGTTTCTATTAGCTCTGGTACTATCAAGGTTTCAATCTCAGCAACCTTGGTAGTTTCTCCTAATGCAGTATATAGAGGAGTTTCCATTCTACCACTATGCATTCCCTCACGTGGTGCGCAAGAGAACCCTAAAGTAAAGAGAAGAATTAAAAAACTAAATTTATGCACTTAAACCTCCTTTTAGTATAAAACTGTAAAGATTGTTCAGTTTTTACACTTTAATTAATATTACCTCATTAAAAGATATATAGTAAGACAAAGACTAATGACAGGAACAAATCGGTTAGCAAATTCAAGTGTCTCAATAATGATATTTCTCTTCCTGGGAACAATAACCACATCACCGGGAATCAAAATAGCATCACTACCTTTTTCTAAGTTTATTGTTGAACTTTTCTTACTTTTTATCACTTTTATATGCTTAAGGTCGGCGTCTTTCGTAAAGCCACCTACTTTGTCCATCAAGTCGGATAATACCATCTCTTTGCTTTCTGAAGGTAATGGACCCGGCCGTAAGACTTCGCCAAGAAATATAACATCTTTAAGTGCAGGCACCTGTATTATATCTAAAGGCTCAAGCATCACTTTATAAGCTGCCTTTATATCAAACCTTATCTCCAAGCCAGTCTTCCTTGTTAGGTATATTTTATCCACATCAGCATTTTTAAGTGCCCCCTTTGCAAACCCTAAAGCATCAACAACTGTATTACCATTTTTAAAGCTGTAAACACCGGGCTCCAAAACTTGTCCAAATACATAGACCTTGTTCTTAGCAGGCTGAACCATAAGGACAGAGACAAAAGGATTCTTAACCCAAAGTTCAATCTTCTCAGCTATTTCCTTTTCAAGTGAGTCACAGGTCAAAGATTCTGCTTTCACCTTACCTGCAAGTGGCAAAAATATAGTGCCATCACTACCCACAGCTACACGCTTCTCAGTTAACTCATCTACACCAAGAACAGAGACTTCAAGTATATCACCTACTTCTATAATATCACATTGGGCTGTGAGAGGAATATACAATAAAATGCTAAGAAATGGAAGCAACCAATTTATTCTCATATCGTGATAGTTTAGTTTTTCTATAATCTTTTTATTAATCCATCAGCTGATGGATACTGCTTTACAGCTTCAGCTAATCGTCTTGCAATAGGTTTAGCTAACCTTTTCGTGATTTCAGTTATTTCTAACCCTACTATCTCACCTTTTTCGTCATACTCTAACCTTACACCATCTTCTTTCTCTTCCGAATGCACAGAGGCGCCTTTTTTTAAAGAAACATACAATACATCCACGTCTTCATCAAACCATATCTTTATTTTATCTTTATCCACCGTATTCCCTCATTCCTTTCTATCTCTCGGTTTATATCTCTGCATGGATAAATTGTTACAACCTTTAATTTATCATTTTCCTTAATATATGGAATTACAAGATATGTATGAATACCTCTAATCTTCGTTTTTCCCATCGCTACCATTGCTTTTGAAAATAAATCATAAAAGAGATAATCAGGAGATTCCAACACATTTTTCACCTTGGCCCGCTCAGCTTTCGCTCTTTAATTTTTCTTTTAGCATGGTCAGAAAATATTATTTGGGCACTTTGCATTTAAATCTTTACAAATTAGTTGTAGTAGTTTTAGAGTCATCACGGGCTCTCTTTTGGAAGTTCATTTTCACTAATCATTCTCTTAATAGAAACCACGGGCGACGATACAGACAAATCGATAAGTTTTGCCTCTTTTAACTTTTTACCATCTGTCCCAAACATTACCTCAACAATAGGAGACATTGGTTTTCCTATTGTTTCTTTTGTTACTACTCCAATTTCTTTTGTTGAAAGTTCAACATAAGTACCACGCGGATAAATACCTACTTCTTCAATAAAAGCTTTAATAACACTGGCATCAAATGGGGCACCATTCTTTTCTATTATTGCTGTCAGAGCATTGTATGAAGAACACTTTTTGCTTACCTCTGGGTCCGGGTGTTGTATCATAGTGATGTAGAAATCTACTATAATTAAAATCTTTGTTAAAGGATGAATTTCACCCTTGATATCAAGAGATGGGCATCCTATATCATCTAAGCGCTCATGATGCTGGTATATAATAGATTTGACAGTCTCACTTATTCCGTCTACCTTTTCTAAAAGTTTAGTATCATCAAGCCACTTCTCTTTTGCTATAAGATATTCTTTGTTTTTTATTTTTAATATTTCTGAAGGTGGCATATGACGACCGATACAGTGAAGTAACGAAGCAGTGCCAAGTTCTATTAAATCATTGAAAAGAAGCTTTAGATTATACCCAGTAGCCAGACACAGTATACATACATTTACTGAATGCATGGGGACATAATTCTCTAAAGTAGGCATAGTGTATGCCATATCTATCACACCACTCTCATCTGAACCCACCGTATCTACAAGAAGCTTTACAATTTCTTTTGGAGATTCAAATCTGACCCCTTTTTTATCAACTTTACTAAACAAATCTTTAAGGTATGCAACTGCTTTTTCATACACAGAGGAAACGGTAACTTCACGCTGAGGTGTAAGGGGTTGAGGAAACTCAAATTTGCCACCCCCTTTTAACGCTTCCCTAAATTTCATAGCTACACTTTCCTACTTAAATCACCCCAATAGACTTAAATTTCAAAAATCATTAAAGCCAAAATAATTGATTAATAATGTCCTCTCTTGTCTTTTTGAAAAGAAAATTAGAAAGCTTGACGACGGTCTCGGAAAGAGACAGTTGCTTTGAAACTATTATACCATAATGTCTCTTATTTGTTTTTGTATATTTAAGATGTAGTTTTATAAAATGCCTCACATTAAAAGTAAAAATAGCCTTCTTTTGGCTAATAGCAAATTCAAGTTGCTCCTCATCGTCAAGTCCCCATTTCTGTAATTCATATGCGCTTACCACATCATATCCTTTAAGCCGAAGTGAGATAGCAACCCTCTTATGGACATCTTCGTCCAAATATAGACTTAGCATCTCTCATTTAGGTTTGAGGGTTCTATCAGGAGCTAACTTAAGGTTAAACTCTTTCTCTATATATTCAAGCGAATCCTCCTCAATATCTTCTTCTATTTCATTTTTGTGATCATGGTAGTAAGCAAGTGTATCAAAGAGCTGGGCAGGTGTAATATTTGGGAAACCATCAAGTATATCTTCTATTGACATACCCGCTTTGTAATGGATAACAAGTGCCTTCACAGGTAATTTAGTCCCCTTAACAAACGGGACTCCATCTATTTTCTCTATGTACTTATACTCGGATTTCACAACTAATGGCATATTTATATCTCCATTCAAATAAATTCTACGACAAAGTAAAGCAGATATCAGGCCTCAATTTACTACCCGGTCTTAACGCATCACGAAATTTCATTTGCACAGCATTCTACGAACTATTCAGCCCGGTCTTTAACTACATCACTCACTATATCTTTATCTATCATTTTAACTTTGTTGAAAAAGCCAGATAAAAGTGATAAGTCACATACTGTATTTATACGTCTCGGTATTCCATCAGAGTAGTTGTATATCTCATTTATTGCATCATTAGTAAAAATCTCTCTTTTCAGCCCCACTATACCAAGCCTGTACCGTATATAATTTTGGGTGTCAGTATAATTAAACTTACTGATAGAACATCTGAGTGTAATCCGTTGTGCAAGTGACTTTAGTCTATCAATTGTTTTAATAATTTCGGGCTGACCCGATAGTAAAAGAGTTAATAATTGCCTATTTTCGTAATACATATTAAGAAACAGCCTACACTCTTCAAATACAGCATCGTCATCTATAGTGTGAGCTTCATCTATAATTATAACTGTATTTTTACCATTTAATATACTATCAATTAATAATTTTTCTAAAGTATGTAAAACATCCGACTTTTTATATGGGGCAGAATCACCGGTTAGCCTGTAGACTATTTCTCGCAGTAACTCAATGTTATCCATCAAAGGATTAGATATATAGGCAAACTTCCTACCTGTATTTTTAAACTCATCAGTAAGAGCATTTAAGACAACAGTCTTGCCACAGCCAAACCCACCAAAGAGTATGCCACATCCCTTCTCTCCATTGACCAAGTATTGTAAGCGTATCAATGCCTCTTCATGACTCTCAGACCTGTAAAAGAAACGGGGATCAGGTACATTTTTAAATGGCTCTTCAGTTATTCCCCAATATTCATTATAAACTCCTTGCATACTTTAATATAAAGTAAGCAGTAAAATACAATTTGTCAAGAAAAAAAGTGATTTTGTGTAGTTGCCAATAACAAAATGTTAAAAATAATTACTAAAAAAATGGCGGGGGAGGATTTTACTAAATATTTAATAAACTCTCCAATAGAAATTTCATTCGCTGAAATGCCTATCCCTAAACAGCGGGGGCGTCAGTTGGTTTTAATATAAAGAGAAAAACAATAAGGGCTCACGCCTATTTTCTTTTCACATAATTAGAAAAATTTTTGAAAAATCCTTGCTTTGTTGAATAAATATTTTTGGCACCTTTGATTTTCAACCTCTGACTTGGTTTTAGACAATTTTGACCTTGTCATTCTGAACAAAGTGAAGAATCTCATAAATCGGTGTCAATCAAGGTGTTGCAAGTTTTGTAAAGCGAATTATTCAACAAAGCAATTTTTTGACACTTAATGGGAATAGAAAAATTGTGTAAAAGCAATAAATTCCTTATTTAAGAGAAATATATATCTGTGACTATGGTTTTATTTTCAACCTCCATGGAAAGAGATTTAATTTTTATTAATTTTCTTGAATTTATTTAAATAAAAGAAGTAGGTAAGCTGTCCCCCATCCTCTTACCCCCATTTTACTTTTTTATTTTGTTTTAAGTACTGGTTTTTTGTTCCCTCAGGAATCTCCACAGGAATAGTTGGACTTTCAAGAGTAGATGGACTATATTCTAAAGCTAACTTACTGCTTTCTCCTTTTTCTACACATCTTACCCACTTTACATGTGTCCAATCGAGCCACCCATCATATAACCTTACCCGAACTCTTCTATTTGTGTTATTAATGTATTGGTTTACTGAACTACCTATTGCTTTTACATACCACCAGGCAAGCTCGTGACCTGCAGTCCCAAAGCTATCCCATTTGTTATCGTCATAGTTATATAAATCCATAACAGCCCCACTTATGGGATCCCATCCATTGTCATACATATATGCCATAAACATTAGTGTGGTTGTACCAAAGTTGTGAAATTCCATACAGGACCTACAATTGTTAAAAAATTGCAGAAATGGAATATTGAGATTTCTTTATGTTTTTATCCAAAAATCATTGAGAAGTAGAAAAAAATTATTGAAAGATAAGCGAAAAACATTGAAATTTTTCTGTATTTTATTGTGAAATATAGAAAATTATAGGTTTAAAACTACTACTAAATATAGAAAATTTTGATTTAGTTTGGGCTAGATGTAGTTATAATCCCCTGATAGGATTTGATATTCTATTTGTCCTAGCTTTAAGATATGGTTACAAATCCCGATAAATCGGGAAACCTCCTCTCTTTCACTCAAATATTGTAACCATCACTTAAAGATACTCCATCTAATTTTAACAAAATACAGCCTTATATCTGTCATTCTAATTGTAGTAGAGAATCTACCCAATCACAATAATTTCTTAACGACTACCTGAAATCAGAGTTATTCCACCCAGTTTCTCAATATCTTTAATAAATGTAATTAAATCATTTTCTGCTGTTTTAGGACTGACTTCAAACTTATTAGTTAGATTCTCACTAATCTCTTTGAGACTTTTTTTACCATCTAATAATTCCCAGATGAAAGCTGATGTCTCATTTAAGACAACGATAGAATGCGCTTCCACAGCCTCTGCCTTTATAGGAACAAGGATAACTTCATCCACGACTTTACGATAGACAAAGTTAGGATTTCTTTTATATATACGGGATAAAAAATTGTGCACAGTACCTCATATCTCAAATTTCTCACAAAATCTACTATCTCACTGTCCGGTTTAAACCCTAATTCAAAAATCGGTAAACCCAACCTCATTTGGTCAAAGAGTTTTTTCAAATGAAAACAAATTTTTTAGAAATTGCCCCACTTTCTGTAGTTAATCTTATAAAATATACTCCAGATGTCAAGTCTATTTTTGTATTTATCTCATGCCGACCACTATCAGACACACCATCAAATAATGACTTGATATTCCTACCTGCCACATCATACAAAGATAACTGAATTCTACCTCTTTTAGACATTGAATACCTTATAGTTATCTCTTTTCCGCTGATTATATTTCCTTTTACAAAAAGCAAGTTATCACCTACTGTAGAGAAATCACTACGAACTTCTTCTATACTTACACCCGGATGATACTTTATCGTTACAATATCCATACCCGTAAATGCATCACTGTACGAAGTGCCAGTGACATATATATTGCCAGCATCATCAACCACTACAGCTGATGCGCCATCAGCATAATAAGAGTTGTTATATCTTGACTCCCATAGTAATTCACCAGCCGAAGAATATTTAAGTGTTGCAAAATCACACCCTGTCCGATTGCCATAACTACCACCCGTCAGAAATACATCACCAGCTTCATCAATCGCTATGTCTGTCACAAAATCGTAAGATTTAATTGGACCATTATACTCTTTATGCCAGAGAAGTTCACCATCCGAAGAATACTTAAGAACTAAATAGTCAGCATTATCATTAGACCAAGAAGAAGTGCCACCAATATAAATATTGCCAAAAGCGTCACATTTGATTGCAGTTGGGATATCATTACCATTACCAATAGAATTGTAATACTGCACCCAAAGAAGTTCACCAGAAGGCGAATACTTTATTGTTAGGAAGTCATAACCACCAGTAGCATTATAACTTGCACCTGTTATGTATACATTATTATAAGAATCTTTACAAATTGCACAGGGGTAATCATCACCATTCCCTACACCATTAAACCACTTTACCCAGAGAGTATCACCACTTGATGAGTACTTAATTGTGAGGAAATCATAATTGTTTGTAACTCTGCGAGCCTTGCCAGTTATGTAAATATCATCATTGGACGCCACAACAATTCCTGCAGGTGAAGCTGTACCTCCTAACGGATATCTCCGTGTCCAAATGACATTACCTTGAGAGGAATATTTAATAGTCGCCCAATCATATTCTCCATACACTAAACCACTATATCCAGTGACTATAATATTACCATTATTATCAACAGCTATTGCACTTGAGAAATCACGGTTATAGTCGTAGTATTGAGTCCATAACACACTGCCTTGCTGAGAATACTTAATTAATTTATAATCATAATATGTCTGACTAGAACTTGTCCATCTTGTGCCTAAGAAATAGCAATTACCTTCTTTATCAACCACAAATCCTGCAGGTGCTGAGCCATCAGTCCTTTTCCAAATAGTGTCGCCATCTAATGAATATTTAATAATCATTGAGGCATCCCCATTCTGCCAGAAGGTCTCACCCGGCTGATATACAGGCCAGCCGGTTGGATAACTGTAAGCTCCACAAGTCAGTACATATAGGCAGAAAGGAGTAAGGAATAAGTCAACCGCTTTGTCAGAGCAGATGCTGCCATCCCACTGTGAGTATCTTCTCACCCAGACAGTGTCGGGTAAGTTTTGACTCGGAACAGTATAATGGAGGTACCCATCACGCCGATGATGAGAAATGTGCGACCCAGACAAGCTAATCATTTTATTTGTAAACAGATTAAGTGCAGTAGCTACAGTATCTTTTACTTCAAAAGTTATATATGCTAAGATGCCACTACCAGTTTGATAGTGTTCGCCTAGGATGGCCTCCATGCACATTAGAGATGGGAAAGGACTGTCTTGGAAACTCCAAGAAAAAAACTTTGTGCTAATGCCACCTTGTGATAGGAAAGGTCCTCTTTCAATGTTGATTAATTTTAAATTAGAGCTATCAGTTCCGTTCCACCTCAGCCCTACTTGATAAGTATGAAGCATATTAATATTAGCAACTCTAATCTCAACCTGAAAAGTATCGCCAATCGCTAAATTTTTAACTGTATCGGGATAGACATAAAGCGAACAATTGTCCGCAGGATCCCGTGAATAAGGGTTCTCTCCTGAAAAAGATAAGTGTGAAAACACAACACCCACTGTGATAATATCCACTATCCTTCTACACATATCACACCTCCATTTTTTCTTATTTACACACTTTTAACCTACAACAGACGCACTACTTTGAATGTCCTGTCTATTTCGCCCTCTATCCGAATAAAGTAGACTCCATTAGAGACCCCAGTTGGAAGTGATAAATTATGCTGTCCTTTGCCCATCATACCGTCAAATAGGTAAGCGAGCATCCTGCCAGATAAATCGTATAGTATAGCCTTAATATAGGATGCCTTCTCAAGTGAAAAACTAATCGTCCGACCTAAAAATGAAACGGACTCCTCTTGCATTTCTTTCTGACTCTCTAAAATACCTTGAGACTGTACATACTTTATTGTAGCATAGGCAAACCCAGTAATACTACTTGGACTGCCACCAGTTATATAAACATTGCTCTCGTTGTCCACAGCAATGCCCCACGCCCCACAAGCCCAAGTCTCATGCGCAAACCCAGTGTAACGAGCTACCCAGAGCTCATTACCATCTTTATCATACTTGACTGTTGCAAAGTAATCATTCCAATCTTCTCCACTACTATACCCAGTCACATAAACACCGCCTTCATCATCTACACAAATTGCATTAGCAATGTCCCATTTTGGGAGATGTGTATTCCCTGCATCATACCTTTTCGACCATAAAAGGTCGCCATCAGGAGAATACTTAAGCGTAATGTAGTCAAGACGTGTAGTTGATGTCATACTCACACCTGTCACATAGACATTGCCAATAGCGTCAATTACTAAATCGCAAGCCTCATCGTCATTTTCAGGACCACTATACTTCTGAACCCAGAGCTCGTTGCCATTTCTGTCATACTTAATTGTAGTAATATCTCCAACAAAACCATTCACATAATAACTACGCCCCGAAATATAAACATTACCATAGCTATCTGCCTTAATAAGATAAGAATAATCATCTTTATTATTTGGCCCGTTGTATCTTGCAACCCATAATTCGTTCCCCCAACAGTCGTACTTGATGGTTGTGTAGTCATAACCATAGCCACCACCAAACCCCTTACTTGCCCCGGTTACATAGATATTTGATGGACTGGATGGGTCTACTGTCACCCTATATGCTATATCTGCAGAGTTTGCCGGTCCATTATATTTTACTCGCCACACCTCATCCCCATTTGCATTATACTTTATTGTACAAAAATTTACTCCCCCCTCTGCATTTTTATCATCTGAGCTGCCAGTGACATACACATGCCCCCTATCATCAATTGCTAAATCCAAAGCCTGATTCCAACCAATATTTGCTGTGCCATGATATGTCCTCACCCAGAGCTCATTCCCATCTTTATCATACTTAACTGTCACCCACTTCTCATCCCCAGTACTTGGATTCTTGCTTACACCTGTCACATAAATATTGCAGGAATTGTCAACTGCCATTGTACCCCATGCACTGAAGAAAGGACCGTCATCCCAATGTTCCAGACTATCATAACGAGCTGACCAAAGCTCATTACCATCATTGTCATACTTAATAATTAAATAGTCAGCTCCTGTAACTTTACCTACACTTGACCCAAACACACAGACATTGCCTTCATTATCCAATCTGAGAGCCTTTGCTACATCACTACTATCTGCTGGTCCATTGTATCTTCTCACCCATGCAGTATCTACCTGAGCTAATGCTACTCCATTAAAAAGGAGCCCTAAAATTAGAAACTTATACCAATTCATACTTACCTCCTATAAAGTTCATAGGTAATAGTATTAGTAAATTAATACTAAGACTATGTACCTATAAAGATTATTTTAGCTTTACTGTGCAACTTTTTATGATAAAATATCTAAAAACTTGCATGTCCTTTCAACAGGTCGACAGCTTGTAACCCTCCTTATGGTCCCAATTGCCGGGAACCATTTGCCAAAGATCGCTGCTTCCTGCTGGTCTAACTGGGAACTTTTATTTAGGATACTATGGATCCTGGTTGATACCGGGATAACATTTATTTCCCAGGCTAAGTTTAGTTAGACACTTGCAGGATACTGTTGAAAGCTCATTAGCAAGAAAGGAGAAACCATGTATTACTTAGGGATAGATGTGGCTAAAAGAAGCCATCGTGCCGTAGTACTTGATTCACAGGGAGAAAAGCTGAGTAAATCATTCTCCTTCGACAATTCGCAAGAAGGAATGAAATCTCTCACTTTGTATCTCGAGAAGCGACCCATCTCTAAAACTGAACTCCTTACAGGTATGGAAGCCACTGGAAATTACTGGGAAAATCTGTATTCCTTCCTCACTAATAAAGGCTTTAAAGTAATCCTACTCAATCCATATCAGGTTAATAAGTTCCGTCAGGCGCTTGGTAAAAAAGCTAAAACTGACGACATTGATGCTCTCGTGATCGCAGGGCTTTTGAGATCAAATGAATATCAGAATTCCTATGTCCCCCCAGAGAAGATCGAGAATTTAAGAGAACTTACAAAACTAAGATACGAATTCATAAAGGACTTGAGAAACTACAAACGTCAGGCCATGTCGCTTCTAAACCTTGTTTTCCCAGAATATCAGAAGACAGTTATTAAAAACCCTTCTGCTATCGCTTCCGCTGCAATTCTTAAGGAATATCCAACAGCAATACACTTAGCACAAACTAAGCCCAAGAAAATTGAGCGCATTGTCAGGTCTATAAAGGGCAACAATTTTAACATCAGGGAGATCGAGCATCTTATTTCCACAGCCAAAGATTCCATTTATTCAGGAAAGAGCGCAGAGATAAGAGGTATGAATCTCAAAATGATACTCTCCCATATCCAGAACTTTGAAGAATCTATCAAGACCATCGATGACCAGATAGACGCTATTCTGTTCCCCTCACAGGATGATAATAATCAGCCGGGAGGAAATCTTTTTACCATACCAGGTGTTGGGCCAAAGATAGTTGCTACTTTCCTCTCAATAGCAGGAGAAAATGGGAATGCTTTTGAAAAAGGGACTAAAATCATAGGTCATATTGGGTTCTTTCCTCAAATCTTTGAATCAGGGGAGAAGAGAAAAGATAATAAGATTTCAAATCGAGGCCCAAAGTATGCTCGTTGGGGGTTCTATATAGGGAGTGTAACCTGCATCAAGCATAATCCTGAGTTCCGACAACTATATCATAATAAGATCTCTCAAGGGAAGACTGGAAAGCAAGCGATTATATATGTGGGCAAAAAGCTTATTCACATGATGCTTAGCATGGCTGAATCTGACGAAACTTATAGTCCTGAACAAGTGTTTAAGCCTATTCACTTATACAAATGTCAAAGAGCAACAGTTACTTAAAATTTTTTACTTTTGTACTTGACACTTATAGGATGTCTTTCCCTATCTCTCCACCTTTCGTATTGCAATACACACAGTTAAGATTACACCGATAGGTGAGAAACCACATAACTTCTATAAGTGGTATCTTTGGAATAACTTTATGCATAAGATTTTATTTTCTCATCTCACTTACCAATCCCGAGGTTCTACAGTAAGATAATCTTATTTGTCCTACTTGTATTTCTTCCTTTTATCTGGCAAAAATATATGCCAGATGGGACATATAGACCTTGGTTATCAGTCCTATTCCAAGTAAATGTGTAACTACCTGCACCTAAATTACTGCTAAAAATAGTCTTTACTAAACGCCCACAAATATTATAGATGCTAATAGTAACAGGCTCCATGCCTTCAATAGAGAATTGAATTGAGATAGATTTATGAAAAGGATTTGGATAAATACTAAAATTAGAGGCTGTTGGCAGTGATACTTCAGCTACTCCAACCAAAGGTTGGTTGCTCTTAGCATAATAGATTTCTTCCTTATTTTCTTGGGCCCCATCCGGATATGCCCACCAGGTTATGTGCCCATAACCACTATTGTCAATTGTAAACCATCTAATACTACCAAAAGTACCCCAGTCATAGAAATTATTATTTGTCACACGTGCAGTTTTCCATTCTCCTTTAATATTTGTACCATACAGAACTTCAGGATAAATGGTGGTATAACCTCTTACAAAAACAAAGTGAGTTTTATTATTTCCATCCACAGCAATAGATGGTGACATAGTATGAATTGTCATTTCTAACCCAAGGTCTACACATTCCCAGCTACCACTCTCATTCGTCGCATACCAGATGTAGTGGGGAGCGCTGCGGTCCTCCTTCCAAGTAAGATATATTTTACCATTAGCAGATACAGCAAGTGAAGGACACATATCACCTTTATCACTTGTACTGACCTTTGTACTCACCCAGCTCCCACTTTCATTTGTGATATACCAGATATCAAAAGTGTTAGGAGAGCCCACTACTCCCTTAGAATAAGCAATATGTATATGACCTTGGGGAGAAATAGCAATAGAAGGAAAACAACAGCCCCCAGTCTCATCTATTTTTGAAACCACCCAGCTACTAGTCTTATTTGTAGCATAACAAAGGGCTTTCTGAGGATAATTGCAAAATGCAATATGGGCATAGCCTTCTGCATCTAATGCAAGGTTCGGGTCATCACCACCCATAGTATCAATGATTACACCCTCCCAGTATCCACTCTTGTTTGTAGTATATCCAAGTGCCCGGCGCTGAGAACAGGCAACATTTAATGCAATATGAGCACTGCTATCATTATCTACTGCAATAGAAGGCCATCTCTTAGCACCACTTGGAAGAGAGGTGATCTGCTCAGAAACCCAGCTACCACTTTTATTTGTCAAGTAGAAGAGCTCGTATGTCGTTTGGGATGTCCCTGAACAATAAGCAATATGTGCCTTACCATTTGCGTCTACTGCTATAGAAGGATAAAAGTCACAAATAGCATTGTAAGTGAGACGCTGTATTGTCCAGGTAATCTCTAAAGTATCTTCTGGCGGTTCAGGACCCTCAGTCTTTATCAGCCAGACATCCTGCTGCCCACCATATGTAGTTGTACCAGCTATGATATAGCCACCATCTTTAGTCTGTGCTCCTGAGCGACCGTCATCCGTATGATCTCCACCATACGTCCTTGTCCAAATTGTATCACCAAGCGAATCTGTCTTTATTAACAAAATATCATCCTCACTGTATGGACGACGAGTTGTACCAGCTATGATATAGCCACCACCTGTTGTCTGTGCCATTGAGTAGCTTATCTCGCTATAAGTTCCACCATATGTCTTTGTCCATAAGGTGTCCGGTGCCTGGGCAAGTAACTTTATTACTAAGAGAAGCAGTGCCATCCCAACAAAAAGAATTATTGGGAATTTGTAATTAGTAAATCGTTTCAAAATTTTCTCACCCTTTCTATAATTTTGCATTCCCAACCTGTCCCATGTCAGGACGGATTTGCAATTTGCATTTTTAATTCCCCCATCTTCTCCTTTACATCCTCATACTTTGCTCATCTTGATCTTCTATTCTAATATTATAAGTTTACTTGTAGTCTCAAATCTACCACTCTTAAGCTGGATGAAGTAGATACCTTTAGCAAATTTGTCTCCTTTTAGCTCAATGTGGTGATAGCCTGCCTCTTTATTCTCATTTACAAGAGTTGCTATCCTCTGCCCCAGAAAATTATATATAGTGATATTTATATGTGAATCTTTGGGTAGTCCATATCTGATTTCAGTAATTCCTGTAAATGGATTTGGATAGCTTTGGAATAGTCTGTAACTCGTAATACTTGATTTATAACTTTCTTCTATTCCTATACTGGTACTGACTGCAACATCTATAGTATCTATCCATAAGTTGTTTGAGTCATCTGTTATCGTGAGTTCAAAATGTATAATATACTCGTCTGGGGTAGATAGTGAGACAGTAAATCCATACGAACCACTACTCATGGCAGTATCATTAGGTGAAATGTTACCATAGACTTGGATGGTGTCTTGTATATCAGTGATAAAAGAATCAGTCGTCCCCAAAATCCCTTTCACCCCAAATGAAGTCTTATTACCTAAATTTTTCAAAACAACCTTCATCTCAATTGATTCACCAGGATTGACACACCCATCCCCATTACCACCAATTGAATCATCAATCCTATGACTATTATAACACACATAAGGACATTCAGAAATCACAGTACAAATACCTTCATAAGGATAAAAATTATGTGCCGTGACTGTTACCCATAAGGTCCCTGGGCTATTTGGACTAATATTAAGTGTTACACTCCCTGAGGCATCAGTTGTTCCAGTGGCATAAACATCATTACCCTTCACCAGACAGACACAGGCATTTGGAATAGGTCCAAAATCAGAACACCTAACCTCAAAATTATTTAGTCCCAGAGTAATTTCTGATGGATGCTTTACTTTCAAATTCCTTGGCTCATCTGTCCACATGGGGAGCTCTGGGTCACCGAACACGTTAAGGCAATATATACAAAATCTCCAAACATATCTAATAGTCTCACCACTCAGAGTGTCAATACTGGGAATCTCAACATCTTTTGAGGCTGCATGCGCTTGACCAAGGTGATATAAATTGTCATTAAAGGTTTTCTCATAAAAGTGTAAATCAAGTAACTCAGAAATACCCATACCGCCAGGACGGCCAGCTCCGTATCTGGAATTCATTATAGCAGCAACAGCACCACCGCCTGGATGGTTTACAAGTTGCTCTGCAAAGCAGTCCCCATTAGGAACCTCATCTAATGCACCTGTATAACAAGCTATAGCATTATGAATACCTAATCTATCTTCATTGGTCATATTGTGGATATCGCAGGTATCTAACCAAAAAAATGTTGGTGGGATGCTTCTAATTTCTGTAGGACGTCCATGGGTTGCGAAATGGACGAAGCCAGAGCCCGTATTAATAGAGTCAATAACCATCTCTCTAAGCTGACCAGGAAGCCCATAGATAGTTTGATAGAGCTTCTCATCCTGCCAATTCATAGGTGTCACCTCTGCAATAGCATCGCTTACGATATCACCTGTATACATACTATCCGGAGGAATCCACATGAGCCAAACTGATACAAGTGCAATCTTTTTCAGATATGAAGGCGGTGCGTTTTTCTCATAAGTTAACACTTTGTTCACAAATGTAGAACATTGAAATGTTGTGTATGATGGTGCCCTACCCACATATACATCAGCATATAAATCTACACTGTCCTCTATCTCCCCATAAATATGGTCACCATCGTAATCCCAGGTCCCATCAAGGTCAGAGTAGTAAAGGTCACACGGAATAGTGTCCTCGTCAGGATAAGGTGCCGGACCTCCACAATCCCAGAACCAGACATCTCGCCTTGGGACAACCTCTTGATTATTCTCAAAGTCTGCCTGACCACCAAGTAAAAAGTATATCGAGCCCCAATTTTCATTTGCATATTTGATAAAATTCCTTATCTTTTCTGGACTGTCATATCCAGAATAATTATTATATATCCAATCAGTAGTAACTATGGTTGCTGGGACTCCTTTCTTTGTCTTCCAGTTAGCAAGAGATTGGAATATAGGAGCAAGAGTAGAAGAGGTAATAATTACATATTGATACTCTTCAGATTTTACAATCTCTTTAATAGGAGGTGAAAAAAAACACACATCAAAAGGATTTTCCACTAATGCCTTAACTTCTTTACCAAAGACCTTTAGTTGCTCTTTTGTCCTTGTTTCTATTGGAACAGTATTTTCTTTGTAAATAATTCTTAGGGTTATCCTACTATAAAACATAAGTTCACCCTTAGATGGAATATACTGAATTGGATAAACTCTTATCCCTGCTATCCTGAACCCACTCTTGGACCCAGTACCTGCAAGTTCCACTATCTTACCAGGAAATGGAATTGTAGAGTTATAAATCACACTGTCAGGCTTAACAAATGGGACATCTATGTCAAAAGAGATAGGTCTCCAAGGTTGTGCAGGATAGATTCTATAATTACCTGGAATAATCTCACTATCTACGGAGATTACCTCAATCTTCTCTGCAGTTGCCCCTGGGGGGATAACAAAAGAAAAAGGAACCTGAGGAAGTTGTGGACTGCCAACAGGGACAGTAGAACCATAGTTCTTAAGTCTCACAACATCATAGCCTTCAAGCTTACTAAAGCAAAGGCCACTCCTAGAAAACACCACTGTCTCCACAATTTCACTTGCCTGAAGAGAAAATGGTAAGACAAGTATTAATATAAATGCATACAATATTTTTAACATTTCACACCTCCATTTTTAGAGATTAGTACTGTCAAAAATAGGATATTACTTTGTTAAAACCTTGTCAAGTTTTTTTGCTTTGTTGAATAATTCGCTTTACAAAACTTGCAACACCTTGATTGACACCGATTTATGAGATTCTTCACTTCGTTCAGAATGACAAGGTCAAAATTGTCTAAAACCAAGTCAGAGGTTGAAAATCAAAGATGCCAAAAATATTTATTCAACAAAGCAAGTTTTAACAAAGTAATATCTTTAGCTTTCAGAAAGAAAGGATATAGGACTATAGAGGAGCTACAACTTGATTTAGATGAATTTATGGACGATTATAACTACAGGAGAACTCATCAGGGATATAAGCTGAAGGAAAATGGCTACAATACACCAGCGGAGGCACATTTATCAAAAAATCTAAAACAAGACTTGACAAAGGAGGTGAGAAATAATAAAATAGAAGCAGATAAGATGAGAAGCAAAGGGGAGGTGATAGAAAAAACAATCCTTACAAGACAGGTTTTAGGGGATAATTTTACTAGGAGAAGAAGTGAAAAAGAGGAGGTTCTGACATGCCAATTTGTAACCACATCTTAAAGCCAGGACAGATTATATACAAATTCCAAATTTTATTTGGGAGGGAGGTGATGTTTATGATTGTAGAGAGAATTTTTGTTGAGAGGTTAGGTTTTAACGATTAGATTTAAGGAATTTTTGTTTTCCCTTAAAATGGAGGTGTGAAATGTTAATTGGGTTTATGTGTATTATAACGATGCTTTCTTTGCAGGTAGGATTGACTCAATCAGAGCTTGAATCTAAAGATTTGATAATTCAAAATAATACAGTTGACAGAATTTTTGATAACACAAATGGCATAATTTATGTATCTCCAGAAAGTAACGCTGCATATGTAGGTGATACTTTTGAAGTTAAAATAATGGTAGACAGTATTACAGATCCTGCAGCAGACGAACATCCTGAGGATAAAGGTGCCTGTGTTATAGCTTTTGATATGCGTTGGAATCCCGAAGTGCTCTGTTATGTTTCTGTGGAGAAGGGGACCTTTCTTGATATCCCAGGAGCATCAACTGTCCTTTTAATTGGAGACGTAGACAGTGTTTCAGGCTACATGACGGATGTTACCTATGGCATGTTACCCGGTAAACCTGGTGCACTTGGAGGTGGGTTAGCTTTTGAAGTAAAGTTTAAAGTTGTTGGGTCAGGCACTAGTGTCTTGGATATGACAAGTGCTGAGTGGTATTCCTTTTCTCCTACTGCATATGTTTTCACTCGTATGGGGGACGGCTATTTTTCTACTCCTACAAGTATAGAGACACAATCTCCTAATTCCCTCATTAATAAGAGTTCTATAGCACTTAAGAGTTACCCCAATCCATTCAACCATAAGACAGTGATTAGGGTTCAGGGGTTAGGGATTAGTGAAAGGCAAACAATTAATTTACAAATTTATGATTTAGTTGGCAGATTGGTCAAGTCTTTCCCAATCACTCAACAACTCAATAACTCAATAACTCAACTCTGGGATGGGGCTACTGATAATGGGAATAGGTTGCCAAGCGGTGTCTATTTTTGTAAGTTAGAAATGGGTAAAAAGAGTATAACCAATCAAATACTTTTATTGAGATAAAGTTACAAATAGGTTGCATTAAATCTATGAAATTAATGGTCGAATAGGAGGTGAAAACCATGTTTAGCAGAAAATATAGTGTGAAGTTATGGTATGTTATTTGGTTTTATGTATTTATACTGCTTAGCTTACCTTTCTCTCTTCAAGCCGGTGAGATTGTGAAAACAGTGCGCTTCTCTTATAATGACCTTTCATTTAGTAAGGATGGAGGCTACGATGTTGTGAGACTTAAAACTACGGGTCTACTGTTCCTGTAGGTAGCCCTCAACTTCCTCAAGTACCTCTTTCTTTTGTTATCCTGCCCGGGCAACTGCAGAAAAGGTTGAAATAATCTCTGTAGGTAGCGAGGTTATCCCGGGTACTTACAGAATCTACCCTGCACAGTCTTGGGAACCTATCTCTTTTGAGATAGATATTCCATTTATTGAGCCTGACAGTGTGATTTATAACTCTATAACTCCATTCCCCAGTGAGATAGTGGAACTTGCAAGTACTGGGTCAAAGAGTGGGTTCAGAATAGCAGGGGTGAGGGTTTGTCCACTTCAGTACATTCCATCTAAGGGTGAACTTATACAGCCCTTTGTTAAATCTCATATGAAAATTGCACCTATCTCTTTACTCTGTCTCAAGAAAAGCCTCAGTAGCTTAAAATCCCAATTTTCAAATCCCAAATCTCAAACAATTTCAAAATCCTAATGTCCCAAATTCCAAACCTGTCTTGAAAATTTGAATTTAGAATTTGGGATTTGTTTGAGATTTGGTGCTTGGAATTTGGAATTTTATTGCCAATCATGTTTAACTTTATGAATTACAATGACTTATATATAATTTCACACCCATTTTTAACAAATTTTAACAAAGTACTGCTGTTATTGTGACTAATCGTATCGGGCTTGAGGATAGAGAAATATTCGCAAGATACAAGAGGAGATGGGAGATAGAATGCGTATTTCGTGAACTCAAGGACAACTTTTATTTCGACCAGTATCAAGTGAGAAGTCTCACTGGTATAACGAGGCATTGGCATTTATGCTTTCTTGCATACACTTTCTTTGTTCAATACGAACAAAGACGCTAAACCGTAGGCTATATACGATAGGGGAATCTATTTATCTGTATCGGACTTTTCAATCCATTATCTCTTATATTTGGATTTCAAAGAACACAGAGGCTTATTACAAGATACTACAATTGAATAGCCTCTAATTTACATCTAATTTTAACAAAATACAGATAGACATATATTCTTATAAAAAAGCGGTAGCTCATTTAACCCTAGAGCCACCGCAAGAAGTTTTAAATAATTGTAAATGGCGGGGGTGGGATTTGAACCCACGACCTCCAGGTTATGGGCCTGACGAGCTACCAGACTGCTCTACCCCGCGATCTATGTAAATATAAAATCAAATTCTATTTTGTCAAGTTTTATTTTAAAAATATTCCTACAGGTATTAGGACACAATAACCAAGTACTAAAAGGATAGGAGCGAGTGTCAATGAGCCTTTACTTAAAGTTAGATATCCGACTAAAATAAATAGGACTCCTAAAAGAATAAGAATCCAATTCCTTAACCCTAATTTAATTCTACGAACCTCACCCTTTTTTTGCTTTTTCATAATTGAATGTCCTTTAATATGTTACTAAATCTTTTTAGCCTCTCTCTCATCCGGCAATATTATACCTCCAGAGATGATGACTCTCATAGCAGAGTCAACAGATAATGAGGTTTCCCTGATTTCTGAACGTGGTACAATCGCATAGTACCCGGATGTTGGATTAGGTGCTGTTGGTATGAATACACTCACATTGTCTTCCTTCTCATTAATTCGCCAGCTGGATTCATTTGTCATAAATGCTAAGGTATAAAGCCCTTTTCTTGGATATTCTACAAGGACAACCTTTTTAAATGCAGCCCTATCCACAAATATAGCATTTGTAAACTTTCTTGCCGATGTATAAATTACACGAATAATAGGAACTTTTGAAACTATCTCTTCACCAAATTTAAAAACTCGTCGTCCTATGTAACCCGAGGCTATGGTTCCAATTATATAAATAAGTGCCAGAAAAGCTAAAAATCCTATAAATGAGATAACAATGGAAGGCAAAGTAGATAGTAATGGTATTTTTTTAAAAGCTGCTTCCAAAATGCCACCAATTCTTGTAACTAAAAACCAGACGATAAAAACAGTAACCCCTATAGGAAGCAAAGCTATTATGCCCGTTACAAACCTTCTTTTCATAATTTTATTATACTTTTTTATCTCACAATGTCAAATATTTTTTAAAAATAACTTGACATCCTTTAAAAATTGAGTATCCTTAAAACTAAGGAGGATTTATTATGTATAAAGGCAAGGTGAAGTGGTTCAATGAGCGTAAAGGATACGGTTTCATTGAACGAGAGGATGGGAGTGGCGACATTTTTGTTCATTACTCAGACATCGAAAGTAAAGGATTTAAAGTCCTTAACGAAGGCGATGAAGTTGAGTTTGATGTAATGGAAGGAGAAAAGGGACCAAAGGCAATACATGTAGTTCTCAAAAAGTAAGCTCCAGTCCTAATTTAAAGAGCCCCCTGCTATTACAGTAGGGGCTTTTTTCTTGACAGGCTAAATAATTTGAAATATAGTTTATAATTGGGTTTATTCTGAGCATGTTGAGATTCTTCGCTTTGCTCAGAATGACAGGTGTATGCTAAAAAATGAGCTAACTATAAAAAATACATTGGGGATTCACGCAAGACCTGCTGCTATGCTCGTAAAGATAGCTGGCAAATATAAATCAAATGTAATTCTAACAAAAGATGGCATTCGTGCAAATGGTAAGTCTATTATGGACCTTTTAATGCTTGAAGCCGAGAAGGGGTCAAAAGTTGAAATAATTACAGATGGTGAGGACGAATTAGAGGCTTTGGACGCTGTAATTCAGCTAATTAATAGAGGATTTGATGAGGAATAAGTTACTTCGTGGTATACCCGCATCTCCTGGTATTGTAATAGCGAAGGCTATCCCGTATAAAGAAGAAGAGCTCCTTATACTCACACGAAAGCCAGATGAAATAAGTGAAGAGATAACTAAATTTGAAAATGCACTCCAAAAGACAAGAAGAGAAATTCAACTCATTCAGTCAGACTTTATGAAAAAGACAGACGAGTATCATGCAAGAATCCTTGATGCTCAGCTATTGGTACTTGATGATACAACACTTATAAAGAATACAATTGACATAATTAAGAGAAACGAGTCTGCTGAAAGTGCTTTTAAAAAAGTCGCAGATAGCATATTAAATGCATTTGATAGAGTTGAAGATGAATATCTCAGAGCTCGGATAAGCGATATAAGAGATGTAGCAGGTCGTGTCCTCCGTAATTTGATAGTCCAACCTCATACTCTATTCCCGGCAACTAAACATGCAGTTGTAGCCCAGGATTTAACTCCATCAGATACTGCTGGCTTTTCTAAGGATAGGGTAGTTGGATTTGCCACCGATTTGGGTGGCACTACATCTCACACAGCTATAATGGCAAGAGCACTTGAAATACCTGCTGTTGTTGGACTCAACGAGGTTACAAAATTTGTAGATAGAGGAGACGAAATTATCATAGATGGAAACAGGGGAGTAGTAGTAATTGACCCTGATGAATCAACTCGTAGAGCTTACGAAGATAAACTAAAAAAGTTTCAAGAGTATGAAAAGGAACTTGAGGCTTTGTCCAACCTTCCATGTGAGACACTTGATGGGCAATCAATAGAGTTGTCATGCAATATAGAGATTACTGAAGAAATTGACGCAGCTATTTCTCATGGGGCAAAGGGTATTGGACTTATGAGGACTGAATTTATTTACCTTAAATCTGATAAATTACCAACAGAGGAAGAACAATACGAAGTCTACAATTTGCTTGCCCAGAAAGTACACCCAGACTCTCTAATTATAAGAACATTAGACTTAGGTGGAGACAAAATCCCATCTCCCCACCAAATAAAGGAGGTAAACCCATCTTTGGGGTGGCGCGCAATAAGATTCTCATTATCAGAGAAAAGTGTTTTTATGACCCAACTCAAAGCAATCCTTAGAGCCAGCAGGCGTGGTAATGTAAAGATAATGTTTCCTATGATTGTAGACCTAAGTGAGCTAAAGTTAGCTAAGTCTTATGTAGAGGAAGCAAAATCTGAACTCAAAAATAGTGGTATAGATTACGACCCAGATATTGAAATTGGAGCTATGATAGAAACTCCTGGAGCTGCCCTTATTGCAAGAGCAATTGCTGAGGAGGTAGATTTTCTATCCATAGGGTCAAACGACCTAATCCAATATACACTTGCGTGCGACCGAACAAATCCAAGAGTAGCTCATCTTTTTAATCCATTCCACCCAGCTATACTACGCTTGATTAAGCGTACAATTGAGGCAGGTCATAGTGCAAGGAAGTGGGTTGGTATTTGTGGTGAACTTGGTGCTAATCCTTTAGCTGTCCCAATTTTACTTGGGTTAGGAATTGATGAGTTATCTGTGGCTACTGTCTCTATTCTTGAAATAAAAAAGATTATAAGGGCTTTGAGTATTGAAGAGGCAAAAACAATTGCAAGGGAAGTTATGGCACTTGAAACATTAGAGGAAGTGGAGAGTTTTGTTAAAGGAATAGAAGAAAAAGTTCTAGTTATAAAAGAAGTTATGTCCCTGTCTCGCTAAGCCAAGGCAGGAAAGAGAGAATAATGAATGTGGACAGTTATGACCTGTCTGCCGACAGGCAAGATATGAAAGAGGTATTAATTAATTTCCCAAATCAAATTGAGGCTGCATCTAAGGTGGGTCAAAGCTTAAAACTTCCAGTTATAAGGAAACTAAGTAATATCGTAGTTTGTGGGATGGGTGGGTCTGCAATCTCTGGCGATTTACTATTTCACTACTTAACAGATGAAATCAGTATCCCAATATTTGTAAATAGGGATTACGACTTACCAAATTTCGTAAATCAGAATAGCATTGTCTTTATCTCAAGTTATTCCGGAAATACTGAAGAAACCATTAGCGCATATAGACAGGCAGTAAAGAGGACAAAATGTGTCTTATGCATAACATCTGGCGGTAAGCTTAGTGAAGAGGATACTCCGTACATTTTAAGGATACCAGAAGGCTATCAACCAAGGTGTGCTCTTGGGTGGCTGTTTATACCAATGATTATCGTGCTCACTAAATTAGGTATAGTATCTGATAAAAAAAAGGAATTAAATGAAACTGTTTCACTACTTTATAAGCTGAGTAAAGAATTTAAGTTATTCAATAGTAGGCCATTTTTGATTGCAAAAAATATCATAGGTAAATTTCCAATAATTTATAGCGATACAAGATTCAGTCCGATAGCTAAGCGATGGGTAACTCAGTTAAACGAGAATGCCAAAGTCCTCGCTCATTTTAATGTATTTTCTGAACTTAATCATAATGAGATAGTAGGATTTAGTGATTCATCACCGAATTTGTCGGTTATAATTCTTAAGGACAGAGAATACAACCCTCGAATTCGGCGTCGTATAGAAATCACAAAGAAAATAATTTCTCTATATACTGAAATTCACGAGGTTGAAAGCTATGGGGACTCATTACTTTCAAGATTCTTCTCTCTCATTTATTTTGGCGACTGGATGAGTTACTGGTTAGCAATCTTAAGAGGAGTAGACCCAACCCCTATTGAACACATAGAAAGACTTAAAAAAGAGCTACTCGTATGAAGGTAATAATACCTGCTGCCGGCGTAGGCCAAAGGCTTAGACCTCATACTTATTCTATACCAAAATCACTTTTGATGGTTGCAGGTAAGCCAATTATTGGACACATTTTAGAAAAGTTAAATGGAATTGAATTTGATGAGATTATACTTATAGTGGGCTATATGAAGGATAAAATAAAAAGATATGTAAATCAAAATTATAATTTTAATATCCGCTATGTAGAGCAAAAAGAAAGGCTTGGGCTTGGGCATGCAATCTGGCTTACAAAAGATATAGTAAAGAATGAACCTGCTCTCATTGTCTATGGGGATACTATTTTCTTTAAGGAAGATTTTAAAAAAGCTGTTGACCTGTCTGCCGACAGGCAAGATATGGGGGTAGACGGCTGTCTTGGTGTCAGAAGTGTAAAGGACCCAACTCAATTTGGAATCGTAGAAGTTGAGCATGGATTTATCAAGCACATTATCGAAAAGCCTACGCAGCCAACTACAAATCTTGCAGATGTTGGAGTTAACTTTATCCGTAATACACAACTTTTATTTGATTGTCTTAAAGAAATAATTACAAATGATGTTAAAACAATGGGTGAATTCCAATTAACTGATGCCTTCCAGTTAATGGTAAAAAGAGGAGCAAAACTTAAACCTTTTAGAGTAAAAGGCTGGTTTGACTGTGGTAGACTTGAGGGTGTTCTTTCTACAAATCGTAAATTGTTAAAATTGGAGTGTAACAAAAACATAAAAATAAAAGAACCTGTCTCGCCGAGCCAATGCGGGTCAGTGATTATACCACCAGTTTTTATCCATCCATTAGCTAAAATTACACATTCAATCATAGGACCTTATGTTTCTATTGATAAAGGCTCAACCATAAAGAATTCAATAATATTGGATTCTATAGTAAACTTTAATGCAAGAATAGAAAATTTACTACTAAGACATTCAATTATAGGTCCTAATACAGCGATATTAGGAAGACCCAAAAGATTAGGCATCAGTGGGAGGACACAATGAGAAGATTTATAACTTCAGAGTCTGTAACAGAGGGGCATCCGGATAAAATATGTGACCAGATTTCAGATGCTGTCCTTGATGAGTGTATCAGACAGGACCCAAATTCAAGAGTTGCCTGTGAAACATTTGTGAGTGTAGGACTCGTAGTGGTTGGTGGTGAAATTACTACTTCTGGGTATGTAGATTTACCAAGTATTGTGCGAAAATTACTTAAGAAGATAGGTTACACACACGAATTTGGGTTCTGCTATGAGACATGCGCAATCTTAAACGCCATTGGAAACCAGTCTCCAGATATAGCACAGGGTGTAAATATTGGGGGGGCAGGTGACCAGGGCTTAATGATAGGTTATGCTTGTAAAGAGACACCAGAACTTATGCCACTTCCTATTACCTTAGCTCACTGTATTACAAGAAGGCTTAGCTATGTCAGAAAGAATAAGATTCTGTCTTATTTGGGGCCTGATGGGAAGGCACAGGTCTCTGTTGAATATGATGATAATAGACCTGTAAGAGTGGATTCAGTCGTCCTCGCCGCACAACATACAGAAGATATATTGAATAAGACTAAAGAAAGAATAACAGAAAAAGCAAGAAATGAATTAATAAATGAAGTAATTAAGAAAGCAATTGGAGAGGAATGGTTAGATAATAAGACAAAATATTTTGTAAATGAGACAGGTAAATTTGTAATTGGAGGACCTCAATCAGATACAGGGATGACAGGTAGAAAAATTATCGTTGATACATATGGGGGTGTGATTCCACATGGGGGTGGTGCCTTTTCTGGTAAGGATCCTACAAAAGTTGACCGCTCTGCTTCATATATGGCACGATATTTAGCAAAAAATATTGTAAAGGCGGAACTTGCTGATAGATGTAGAATTGACCTTGCATATGTAATTGGAATACCTGAACCTACTGTAATTGAAATAAATACATTTGGGACAAGTAAAGTAAAAGATTATGAACTCAGAAATGTAATAAAAAAAATTTTTGACCTCACTCCTCGTGGAATTATAACCAAATTAAATCTTCTAAGACCTATATATTGTAAGACTGCATGCTACGGTCATTTTGGACGTGAGGAGCCTGAATTTACATGGGAGTTGACAGATAGCGTAGATTTATTAAGGGAAGCAGTTGGAATGTAATTTTGAGGAAGCAAAATGGAATGCGATATAAAAGATAAAAGATTAAAAACAATTGGCAAAAATAGGATAGAATGGGCTTCACAGAGTATGCCTGTTCTTAAGCAAATTGGTGACAAGTTTTCAAAAGAGAAGCCACTTAAAGGTATACGCATAGCAGCTTGCTTGCATGTGACTGCAGAGACTGCTAATTTAATGCAAGTTCTAAAAATTGGTGGTGCAGATGTGCGATTGTGTGCATCAAATCCTTTATCTACTCAAGATGATGTGGCAGCTTCACTTGTAACTGATTATGGAATACCTGTATTTGCTATAAATAGTGAGGATAACAAAACTTATTATAATCATATAAACCAAGTCATTGACATTAAGCCGCACATAACAATGGATGATGGGGCAGACCTTATCTCAACTATACATTTAAAGCGTAAAGAAATGCTCAAAAATACGATAGGTGGGACAGAGGAGACTACTACAGGGGTAGTACGACTTAAATCTATGGCAGCTAAAGGAGTGCTTAAGTATCCAGTAATTGCAGTTAATGATTCACAAACAAAATACTTATTTGATAATAGATACGGCACAGGACAGTCAACAATTGACGGGATCCTTAGGGCAACAAATACCCTTATTGCAGGCAAGAACTTTGTTATTTGTGGATATGGGTGGTGTGGTCGTGGTGTCGCGATGCGTGCACATGGGATGGGTGCAAATGTTATTGTTACTGAAGTGAACCCAATTAAGGCGATAGAAGCAAGGATGGATGGTTTTAGAGTTATGAAGGGGTCTGATGCATTTAAGATAGCAGATATTGTAGTTACAGTGACAGGTGATATAAATGTTGTAGATGAGCACCATTTTGAACTAATGAAGGACGGCGTTATCCTTGCTAATTCTGGACACTTTGATGTTGAAATAAATAAGAAAGCACTTGCTAAACTTGCCGTAAGACATTACAAAGTTAAACCTGGAGTTGAACTATATAAACTTAAAGGAGGGAAACAAATTTATTTGCTGGCAGAAGGTAGGCTTGTAAATCTGTCTTGCGCTGAAGGACATCCATCAGAAGTTATGGATATGTCGTTTGCAAATCAATCGCTTGCAACTGAATATATAATAAAAAATGGTAAAAAACTCGAGTCCAAAGTATATAAACTACCAGAAGAAATTGATACCAAAATAGCTCAAATGAAGCTAAAAACATTTGGAGTTGAAATAGATAAACTTACGCAGGAACAGGAAAAATACCTCAAAGCATGGGAAATCGGCACATAAAGTAATATTAAATATCAAAAATCAAAATGCAAAATTGCAAATCAAAAATAAAAAATAGCCACTGTGGATTTCTGCGGTTAATGCATAATCTGTGCAATTAGTGACTAAAAAATTTTGCGTTTTTAATACGTTTTAATATGTATTTTTGATATTTAATTTTTAATTTTTGATATTCTATGATACATCCAACTGCTATTATCAATCCACATGCAATTTTAGGAAAAAATGTAAAAATTGGACCTTATTCTATTATAGATGAAGATGTAGAAATAGGCAATAAAACTGAAGTTGGCTCATTGGTTCAAATAAAAGGTAAAACAAAAATTGGTAATGAATGTAAACTCTACGAAGGAGTTTCAATTGGTAATCCACCTCAAGATGTAAAATTTAAGGGTGAAGAAACTGAGGTTAAAATTGGTGATAACAATATTATAAGAGAGTTTGTAACCATCCACGGTGGAGCTCAAGGCACTACAGTTATTGGAGATAATAATTTCTTGATGGCTTACTCTCATATTGCTCATAATTGCAAGATAGGTAATGGAGTAGTAATAGCAAATGCAACCCAAATTGCAGGCTTTGTTGAAATTGAAGATTGTGCATTCATATCAGGACTATGTCCTGTGCACCAATTTGTGCGTATTGGATGCTACTCTATGATAGCTGGCGGATACAGGGTACCAAAAGATGTCATCCCATATGCACTCGCGGCATCTGACCCGCTAAAAATACATGGACTTAATTTGATTGGACTTAAGCGGCACGGTTTCTCAGCCTCTACAATAAAAGTATTAAAAGAAGCGTTTCACATATTATTATTTTCACAGCTTAACACATCGCAGGCAGTTGAGCGTATCAAGAGAGATATACATCAAATACCTGAAATTATGCATCTTATAGAATTTATAGAGAACTCAAAACGTGGAATTGTAAAATGAAAAACTCTAATTTCTTGACTTTATATATTTTTAAGATATAAAGAATTTATGAAAATAAGCGAACTATTTTAAAATATTACTAAAAAAGGAGGGATGATGAAATATGTAAAATTATTAAGTGCAATGTTTACTGTTTGGTTTTTCTTTTTATCCTTTGCTGCAGCTAAGGGGCCATTGCCAATCTGGCCTACTGAAGAAGAACTTAAGCGGATGGATGAAATAGGTACTTATACTGTGCCTACTCCACCACCTACAGAAAAGGTGAAAGCTCCTGGAGAATTTGATAATGCACAGGGTGTGCTATTACGGTGGGATCGAGGTTGGTGGCAAGGTTTATACATTGATATGACCGGTGCTATTGTGGAACACTCAAAAGCATATATTATTGTCGCTAATAATTGGGAACAAAATCAAGTAGAAAACCAACTCATAGCACATAATATACCACTTGACTCAGTTGAATTTGTGATTAAACCAACAAATTCTGTGTGGATAAGAGACTATGGACCTTGGTGGATTTATCATGAGGATGGAACAAGGGGGATAGTAGATTGGGTTTATAATAGACCACGACCTCAAGATGATTCAATCCCAATTAGGTTAGGTGAGGATTGGTCAATACCAGTTTATACATCGTCTTTAGTCCATACGGGTGGCAATTTTATGGTGGATGGTCATGGGGTAGGATTTGCAAGTAATCTTATTTACCAAGAAAATCCTGGACTTACACCAGCTAAAATAGATAGCATAATGGGTGTCTATATGGGACTGGATACCTTCTATGTATTCACTCGAATATATGGCGAGTATACTGGACACATTGATATGTGGGGCAAGCTTATTGATGACCATACATTTATGGTAGCTTACTATCCACCAGGTGACCAAAACCACAATATCCTAAATAACCACGCTGCCGCAATTGCTAATCTTACTAATGGCAATAGTATTCTATTTGATACAGTGAGAATTCCATCGCCTCCCCCCTATTCTGGGGTGTATAGGTCTTACACAAACTCGCTTATTGTAAACAAATTGGTGCTTTTACCAATTTATAACCATGCGTATGACAGTATTGCCGTCCGGATATACCAGGAACGCCTACCCGGCTATGACATCAGAACTTTTGACTGCTCCGATATTATTCAGTCTGGTGGTGCAGTACATTGCATAACAAAACTTGTCATGTCCCCCTACGCAATATTTATCACTCATACTCCACTCCTAAATACAGAAGACACCGTCAACCCATATCGTGTGGAAGCAACTATAACTGCAACAATGGGACTAAACGGAGATTCTACGTTTGTCTACTGGGATACTGATACCAGTCCACCATTCAATATGGTTAAATTAATACCTGATACGGATAGTGTCAATCTTTTCTTCGGATATATTCCTGCACAGCACTATGGAACAACTGTATATTATTATATCTATGCTATGGATACCACTGGATACTACAAAACCAGTCCAAGTAATGCTCTATACGAACTGTATTCATTTAAGGTGGGAGAACAACCGGGTATCGTAGAAAGTGACAAAGCTGTATGTCGCTTTTTGGTTAGACCGTTTATTAATCCATTCAAGGATAAACTTATGCTCTCTATCTATTCAGATGAGCCCAAAACTATTCAATTTTGTGTATTCAATATTACTGGACAGCAGATATTCTCTAATAGCATTCTGTTAAAAAAGGGACTTAACATTGTGACATGGAATCCAAATGATGGAAATAGTTATTCTATTCCAGCTGGAGTTTACTTTTACCAAATTATAGCGGGAGAAGAAACTAACTTAGGAAAAGTATTACATTTAAAGTAATCCCCTGAATGACCAAACTCTTGATAGTAACTGGTGAGAGTTCTGGTGACTTACACAGTGCATATGTAATTAAAGAACTTAAAAAACTCATCCCTAATTTAAGGGTATTTGGAATAGGGGGGGATAGGCTCAAGGAAGAGGGAGTTGAACTTGTATATCATATAAAGGATACAGCTGTTGTTGGTTTTTTAGAAGTCATACCAAAGTTTTTCAAGATAAGACGTGCAATGAAATTGCTCTACAAAAGAATGATAGAAGAAGAACCAGATTTATGTCTACTTATTGATTATCCCGGGTTCAATTTAAGGGTTGCAAAATTAGCTAAACGAAGGGGTATTAGAGTAGTCTATTATATACTTCCACAAGTTTGGGCTTGGGGGCGGTGGAGGCTTCGTACAATTTACCGATGGGTAGACAAGGGAATCTCAATCTTACCATTTGAGTTAGAATTTTATAAAAAAATGGAGGTTGAGTTTGTAGGCCATCCATTACTTGACATAGTAATTCAAAATTCAAATAATGTAGGAGGGGCAACCCTTGCGGTTGCCCAAAATGAAAGGGTAGGTACAAGACCTACCTCTACAATTGCTATTCTGCCGGGGTCAAGAAATGATGAAGTAAAACATATACTGCCTGTGATGCTTGAGTGCACAAAACAACTTAAGGAGTTTAATTTTGTTCTCCCTGTGGCTCAGGGAATTGATATAGAATGGGTTAAAAAAATGGTGAAAAACCAAGTTCACTCTGACGAATTGGAACGAGAAAGGGTACAGATAGTTCAAGATAATACTTATGAAGTGTTAAGTAACTCAAAGCTTGCACTCGTTTCATCTGGAACCGCTACCCTTGAGGCTTGTATCTTAGAAGTCCCTATGGTAATAATTTATAAGGTCTCTCTCATATCATACATTTTAGCACGCTTGCTTGTTAGAGTTCCATGGATTGGGCTTGTAAACATAATTGCTGGAACTAAAGTGGTGCCCGAGTTTATTCAGTTTAATGCAACGCCCAAAAAGATAGTAAAATCAGTAAATGAGATTTTAGCTCACGGTGAAGAAACAATTTCAAAACTTATAAAAGTAAAAGAGAAACTCGGCCCTAAAGGAGTATCTCGCAGGGTAGCTCAAATTCTATACAAAACTATTCTATACCCATTAAACCAAATTTAACCCAAGAATAAATTGTATATCTGTACTCCACTCTGTAATGGAAGGTAAGCAGTAAGTGACTTTAAACTTACATGCCCACCCTTGGGAGTCAATTCTACCTCACTGACACTGACTTATGAATAAGCATTTTACCATTACATTCAAGTTTGCAAAAATACACACCATTCGCTAACCCTTTTGTATTCCAGTCAGTAGAGTAACAACCAGCTTCTTTCATTTCATCAACAATTACTTCCACCAATCGGCTTGAATTAATCTAAACATATCACGCCCATTAGCTACCTCATAACAATCATTTTCTTTGTTATACTTCTATCACCAACTGTAAGTTGGCAGAAGTACACACCCGAGTCCACATCTTCTCCGGCTGAATCTGTACCATCCCAAGATACAGTTGTTAGTGGAAAAAGTCTAACTACTCTGCCAGTAACATCGTAAATTTGAAGAGTAACTCTCCCGCAGCCATTTGGGATGTAATAACTTATTTTAAAATTACTAGTTCCTACGGTAGGTACTATATTTAGACTAAAACAGCCAGATTTATTAGGCTCAAACACACTCTCTTCTGCTACACCACTACCATCATCAACCTTTATGAGATAGACATCGCCTTCAGTAGTACCACCGGGTTGAGCTTTCTCTCCAGTTATGATATAGCCACCATCTAATGTCTGTGCCACTGAGTAGCCGTAGTCATTACCAGTTCCACCGTATGTCCTTGTCCAACTTGTATCACCATTTGGTTTTGTCTTTATCAGATAGACATTGCTGGAATCAGGCGTCCCTATACCGAACGACTTAGTACACCCAGCTATAATATAGCCACCATCTGTTGTCTGTACCACTGAGTAGCCACGGTCATCACCAGACCCGCCATATGTCCTTGTCCAAGTTGTATCACCAGCTGAATTTGTCTTGATTAAATACACATCATATCCTGCCCCATATGAGTCAGTATATCCAGCTATAATATAGCCACCATCTGATGTCTGCGCCACTGACCGGCCATGGTCATTACCATCTCCACCAAATACCTTTTCCCAGCTGGTATTTCCATCTGAATCTGTCTTTATTAAATAGACATTATACCCGCTTGCGCCATATGAATTAGTCGCTCCAGCTATAATATAGCCACCATCTGATGTCTGCTTCACTGAGTAGCCACGGTCACTGCCAGACCCGCCGTATGTTCTTGTCCAAATTGTATCACCATCCGAATTTGTCTTGATTAGATAGACATTATAATAATCAGGCGTCCCTATACCAAATGACTTAGTATACCCAGCTATAATATAGCCACCCGATGTCGTATCTACTGACCTGCCTTCATCATACTCAGTTCCACCGTATGTCCTTGTCCAACTTGTATTTCCAGCTGAACCTGTCTTTATGAGATAGATATCATCCTTTGTTGATTCGTTGTAAAGCTCTCCAACTGTAATATACTCGCCAGTTGTTGTTTGAATTACTGACCAGCCAAAGTCAAAATCAGCTCCACCGTATGTCCTTGTCCAACTTGTATCACCGGCTGAGTTTGTCTTTATGAGATATACATCATAGAATCCTGCACCATATGAACGAGTGTATCCAGCTATAATATAGCCACCATCTGTTGTCTGCTTTACTGCTCTACCACACTCATCTTTAGTTCCACCATAAGTCTTTTCCCAACTTGCAAATACTGTATTGGAAGAAATTAAAAATTGGGAAATAGAAAATAGAAATAAAATTGGTAACCTAATCACATCTGCTGTCACAACTTTAGCAATTAATCTAAACATTTTGTACCCCTTATTATTATATATTTCTTTGTTCTAAAAAGCAAGTGTTTTTTGATTTTTTATATATCACATAGAGCATCTTTTGGCACTACCTCATTTCGCACATCAAATTTTGTGCTACCGAAATACTTTATTTCACCAATACCAGCTTTTCATTAATAACTTTACCACCAGCCTCAAGTTTCAAGAAATAGATACCAGCTGATATCCCTTTACTATTCCAGCTAATAGAGTAGTAGCCAGCTTCTTTGGTCTCATTAACAAGTACCCTTATCAATTGACCTGAAATATTGTAAACCCTTAACAATACTTTACTCTTCACTGGTAACTGATAATTGATAACTGTAAATTGAGTAAGTGGATTTGGATAGCTCTGTAATAATACCTCATTTATTTTGCCCATAGAAGCTTCT